>JAFSXQ010000133.1 GCA_017444005.1 Bacteroidaceae bacterium
CACGGCGGCACGCTGGGCCTCATCCTGGCCCTCATCCTCTATGTCCGGCGCATGGACATGAAACTGTGGACGGTGCTCGACAACATTGCCATCGTCACCCCCATCTGCGCCTGCGCCATCCGCCTGGGCAACCTCATGAACTCCGAGATCATCGGCCGCCCAACGGACGTGCCCTGGGCCTTCATCTTCGAGCGGGTGGACATGCTTCCGCGCCATCCCGGCCAACTCTATGAAGCCCTCGCCTATGCCCTCTTCTTCGGCGTTCACTGGTATTTCTACCGCCACTATCCCAAGAAGGTGGGCACCGGATTCTTCTTCGGACTCTGCCTCTTCCTCATCTTCACGGCCCGCATCTTCATCGAGTACACCAAGGAGAACCAAGTCGACTTCGAGCAGGGCATGCTCTTCAACATGGGCCAACTGCTCAGCGTTCCCTTCGTTCTCATCGGTGCCTACTGCATGTGGCGGAGCCGGAAGGCATAGACAGCACTCTGCGACCCATCAGCAAAACCCCAGGTGGGGCTTTGCACGCGGTACTTCGATGGGCTGGATGTCAGCCGTGGTGAGTGTGCGCATCTGGCGCTTGTCGCGCGGCGGATGATTGATGCAGCGGGTGGCGTGGCGAAGGTAGATGTGCTCCAACTGGTTGGCCACGAAGCGGGCATTGCCCCACGTCTTCGGGTCGCGCACCTGATAGGAGGCATTCAGCACCGAACGGTACTTGGCCCAGGCCGAGCGCGTGAACCGATACTTGTATTCGTCGATGCGCCGGCGCGTAATCTTCAGCAGTTCGTCGACCGTGAAGTCGGTGAACTCGAAGCGGTTGGGGAAGCGGGAAGAGAGGCCCGGATTGGTGTCCAGCAGCCTCAGCATGGGTTCGCGATAGCCGCACAGGACCACGGCAATGTCGCGCTGCGACTCGTCGGCCAGCAGGTTCATCAGCAACTGTATTACCATCCGTCCGGGGTCCTTCTCGTTACTGCTGGCCAGCAGATAGGCCTCGTCTATCATCAGCACACCGCCCTTGGCCATTTCCAGCACCTGGTTCACGCTGCGCTCCTCGTCGCCCCACAAGGTACCGAGGAACGTGCTGCGATTGGCCACCACGACGTGCCCCTTGCTCAGTACGCCCACTTCGCGCAACAGCGAGCCGAATATCTTGCAGACGGTCGTCTTTCCCGTGCCGGGACAACCCAGGAAGAGGCTGTGGAGCGATACGTCGTGCAGTTTCGAGTCGGGAAACAGTTCATGCATCTGCCGGTTGTAGCGCACCAGCGACAGGAGTTCGTCCATGCGCCGCTTGATGCTGTCGCACCCCACCAGCCTGTCCAGTTCCTCACGCGGATGGGGAATGGGGCGCAAGATTTCCACCTTCACGCTGACATTGCCGTTCTGCTGCACCTCGCCAAAGGGATAATCCACGTTGTCGTCATCGCAAGTATCGTCAAAAGAGTCCGTATCGCTGTCTTCATCTTCGTCATTGCCGTCCTTCTCCTCCTTGCCACTCAAATTGTTGATGAAGTCCTGCAACATCTGTTCGAACTCGTTCTCCGGCTCCAGCGACACGCTCTCCGTCGCCTCTTCCTCCGCCGGTTCTTTCGTGCCGGTGATTATCGCCTGCAGATATTTCATCCCCGGCGCATCGAATTCGTAATTGTTTGTCTGTAGTTTGAAAAGATTAACCAGTTTATTATCGTTATTCATAATCCTAAAACTTTTGAGTTGTACAATAAAACATAATACCATCAGGAGCGCAAGAGAGTGCAGACACACGCCCACACAGAAGCGGGGGCAGTGCGCCTATTCAGTACTATAGAGAGAGCCCGTTACGGGAACATACTCTATCACAAAAACAGAAGATGATTCACCTAAAATAACAATAAGTCAAAGAACACACATCAACGTCAGAGACCAGTAGGGTCTCAACGGTTCACACAGTGGGACAGAGCATTAACTTCGTCTCAGAACCGCTCGACAACGCGCCGTAACCTTGATGCTTCTTTTCATTCTTTTTTAATCGATTGTTATTTTAGTTTGTGAATTTTACGTGTTGGGACGGCAAAATTAGGTAAAAAAACGGTATCTTCCAAACATTTTCGCATTAATATTTCAAAAAAATATTTGGTTTTTCGCGCGATTTGCACTATCTTTGCACCCGCAAACCTCGCTGCGGGTCACATGCAGCCACCGGATTGGGCTATGGTGTAATGGTAGCACAAGACATTTTGGTCGTCTTAGTTCTGGTTCGAAACCGGATAGCCCAACTTTTTCAAGGATGAGAGTGATTGCTGCTTTAGGGCATCACTCTCATTTTTTGTGCACAAGTTTGTCCTGGAGCTGTGCCGAACTTTTCGAAAGTAGGGTTGAAGTTTGGAAGAATGCTCTCAATTTACTAACTTTGCTGCGAATTTGCCGACGAAGTACTGTGATGAAGACCCTGTTCCGCCTGTTCACGGCCCTGCTCCTGGGCCTCCTGCTCGCCTCCTGCGGGCGGGCGGACCGCATGCGCCACTTGCTGGAGCAGGCCGAGTGGATGAACCAGCACGACTCCGCGTTCTCCTCCGACAGCATCGGCCTTCGCCTCGTCCGCTACTACGACCACTGGTGGCACCCCGCCGACCTCCGCCTCCGCGCCTACTACATGCTGGGCTGTGCCTACCGCGACCTGGGCAATGCCCCGCGCGCCCTGGAGAACTATCAACTGGCCGCCGCACAGGCGGATACCCTTACGGCCCCAGACTCCACCCTCAACCGCCTCATGCGCGTACATTCGCAGATGAGCCA
>JAFSXQ010000015.1 GCA_017444005.1 Bacteroidaceae bacterium
CTTTACGGGCCGTTTCCTCATGGAGGTGGGCATCGAAGTGCCTCTGCGGGAAGAGTATGCTTCACGCGTGTTTGAACTGAAATAAAAATGAAAGTAAGCCATGAATAGTGAAAAGTTTATAGAAAAGATGATTGCCCTGCGGCAGCGCCATGAGGCTTTACTGACGCAACCCAACGAACCTGTGAAGGAGTTTGGTAACGGCATCTACGAACGCTACCAGCATCCAATCCTTACGGCCGAGCATACGCCGCTGGAGTGGCGTTACGACTTCTCGGAGCAGGACAATCCCTACCTGATGCAGCGCATCATGATGAATGCCGTGTTGAACGCCGGGGCCATCCGTCTGGACGGACGCTACCTGCTCGTCTGCCGCGTGGAGGGCGCCGACCGGAAATCGTTCTTTGCTGTGGCAGAATCGCCCAATGGCATCGACAACTTCCGTTTTTGGCCTGAACCCGTCACTATGTCCGACACGCTCATCCCGGCCACGAACGTCTACGATATGCGCCTCACCCAGCACGAGGATGGGTGGATATACGGCCTCTTCTGCGTAGAGCGGCACGACGACAGGCAACCCGGCAACCTCAGTGCTGCTACGGCAACCTGTGGCATCGCCCGAACCCACGACCTGGTGCACTGGGAACGCCTGCCTGACCTGCGTTCGAGGAGTCAGCAGCGCAACGTCGTTCTGCATCCCGAGTTCGTGGATGGGCGGTACGCTCTCTACACCCGTCCGCAGGATGGGTTCATCGACACCGGAAGCGGTGGCGGCATTGGCTGGGGACTTTGCGATGATATCACCCATGCAGAGATTGAAGAGGAAATCATCATCAGCCCGCGCCACTACCACACCATCATGGAGGTGAAGAACGGTGAGGGACCGCACCCCCTGAAGACCCCACAAGGCTGGCTCCACCTGGCGCATGGCGTTCGCGGCACGGCCAGCGGACTGCGCTACGTCTTGTACATGTACATGACGGCCCTGGACGACCCCACACGCGTCATCGCCCAGCCCGGCGGCTACTTCCTGGCGCCGCAGGGCGAGGAATACGTGGGCGACGTGATGAACGTCACGTTCTCGAACGGCTGGATCATGGACCCCGACGGCCGGGTGCTTATCTACTACGCCTCCTCGGACACGCGGCTCCATGTGGCCACCTCTACGGTCGACCGTCTCGTCGACTACTGCCTGCACACGCCCCAGGACGGGCTGACCACGAGCGCATCGGTGGAAACCATCAAACAACTTATCCGCAAGAATCATGGCACGCTGGAGTGAAAAGGTGGGCTACGGCCTGGGCGACATGTCGTCGTCGATGTTCTGGAAGGTCTTTTCCTATTACCTTCCGTTTTTCTATTCGAACGTCTTCGGGCTGCGCTTCGCCGATGCGGCCATGCTGGTGCTGGTGACCCGCGTGTGGGACGCCGTCAGCGACCCCATGATGGGCATCGTGGCCGACCGCACCCAGACGCGCTGGGGCAAGTACCGTCCCTATCTGCTCTGGGTGGCACCGCTGTTCTCCATTTGCGGCATCCTGCTCTTCACCACGCCCAATCTGGAATACGGACTGAAACTTACGTGGGCCTACGTCACCTATATCCTGATGATGACCGTCTACACGGGCATCAATGTGCCCTACGGCGCCATGCTGGGCGTGATGACCGACGACTCGCAGGAGAAGACCGTCTTCTCCTCCTTCCGCATGTTCTTTGCCTACGGCGGTTCGTTTGTCGCTCTGGCTGCCTGGGAGCCGCTGGTGGGGTTCTTCAGGGCTGGGGGACTCGGTGGGCAAACCACCGAGTACACTACTGCAGAGGCCTGGCAGCATGCGATGATGGTCATAGCGGTGGTGTGCTTCGTGCTGTTCGTGCTGTGCTTCTCGCTGACTCGTGAGCGGCTGCACACCGTCTCCACCGTCTCCATCGGCAGCGATTTCAAGGCCCTACTCTCCAATCGCCCGTGGTGGCTGATGATAGGCGCAGCCCTCTGCTTCAATCTCTTCTGCACCGTCCGTGGTGCCACTGTGGCCTACTACTTTGCCGACGTCATTGGCTTCGACGCCATGCTTAATTTTCAACTTTCAACTTTCAACTTTCAACTGCTTTTCTACGCCGGCTTGTTCCTGAGCGTGGGCGAGGTGTCGAACATGCTGGGTGTGGCTATGACCGTTTCACTGGCCCGACGCTTCGGCAAGAAGACCACCTTCATGGGCGTTAATGCCTGCCTGCTGGTGCTCTCCGTCGGCTTCTTCTTCCTGCCCGTCTCGCCCGTGGGCTTCTGGCTGATGCTCTTGTTCCAGGTCTTCATCTCCATGCTCACGGGCATCATGTCGCCGCTCGTCTGGTCGATGTATGCCGACGTCTCGGACTATGCTGAACTGAAGTACAAGACGGCCTCTACAGGTCTCATCTTCTCCTCCTCGTCGATGGCGCAGAAGTTCGGTGGAGCCATTGGCGGAGCAGCCGTACTCTGGTTGCTCGGCGTCTGCGGCTACACGCCCCGAACCGACGAACAGATGGCCATGCAGGCCATCGTCCAGCAGCCCGCTACGGCCATCCAGTGCCTGTGGTACCTGATGTCGTTCATCCCCGCCGCTGTGGCTCTGCTGGCCATCGTTGTCTGCCATTTCTATCCCCTCACCACAGCCCGCATGAAGTCCATCGACGAACAGTTGCGGGTGCAACGCAGCAGCCTATGAACCTCGCTACGATGAAACGGGAGATGTGCGAAGTGCTGGAAGGGAATATCCTGCGCTTCTGGATGGAACGGATGGTCGACGAGGAGCACGGAGGCTTCTACGGCCGCATCGACGGAAACAATCGGCTGCATCCCGATGCCGACAAGGGCGCCGTGCTGAATGCCCGCATCCTGTGGTCGTTTGCGGCAGCATATCGTGTGCTGGGCAGGGAGGAATACCGCATGATGGCAACGCGGGCGAAGGACTACATACTGGCGCATTTCATAGATAAGGAGCAGGGCGGTGCCTTTTGGTCGGTAGATTACCTAGGACGACCCAAGGACACGAAAAAGCAGACCTACGCCCTGGGGTTCATGATATATGGCCTGTCGGAATACAGCCGGGCGACGGGCGACGAGGAAGTCCTGCAGGCGGCCATCCGCCTCTACGAAGACATCGAGCACCACGCCTTCGATGCCAGGAACGTGGGTTACATCGAGGCCCTCACCCGCCAGTGGCAGCCCATCCAGGACATGCGCCTCTCGGACAAGGACGAGAACGGAAGCCGGACGATGAACACCCACCTGCACATTCTGGAACCCTACACGAGCCTGTATCGCGTTTGGCCGGACGAGCAGTTGGAGCATCGGCTCCGGACGCTCATCGGTATATTCACACAGAAGTTGCTCAACCCCGCGACGGGCCACCTTGACCTCTTCTTCGACGACCGATGGCAGGGGCGCCGCGACATCGAGAGTTACGGCCACGACATCGAGGCCGCCTGGCTCCTGACCGAGGCCCTCGACGTCCTGGGCGACGAGGAACTGAAGTCAAGGACGATGCCCATCGTCGACCGAATAGCCCGCGCCTCGGAGGAGGGACTGACGGCGGACGGCAGCATGATACACGAGGCCAACACCCGGACAGGACGGGCCGACCGCGACCGCCACTGGTGGGTGCAGTGCGAGTGCATCATCGGGATGGTCAACCAATGGCAGCACTTCGGCGACGAGGAAGCCCTGCAACGTGCCTTCCGTTGTTGGGAGTACGTGAAGGCCCACCTCATCGACCACCAGGGCGGCGAATGGCTGTGGAGTAACCGCGAGGACGGCACCCCGAACCTCGACGACGACAAAGCCGGTCCCTGGAAGTGCCCCTACCACAACAGCCGTATGTGTATGGAAATCATGGAAAGAATTTGACGGAACGAAAAAAAATGCGTAACTTTGAGGGGCAAAACGGTAACACCCTATCAAAGGCACATTATGACAGAACTTCCCCAACTCATCAGCGACCTGGCCCTCATACTGATCGTGGCCGGGCTGACCACCATCATCTTTAAGCGGCTGAAGCAGCCGTTGGTGCTCGGATACATCCTGGCTGGCTTCTTGGCCGGGCCCAACATGACGCTCACGCCCTCGGTGGAGGAGCACGAATCCATCGAGGTATGGAGCCAGATAGGCGTCATCTTCCTCATGTTCTCGCTGGGCCTGGAGTTTTCGTTCAAGAAGATTCTGAAGGGCGGTGCCTCGCCCATCATCGCCGCCTGCTTCATCATGACCCTGATGTGGGGCATGGGGTGCGGCGCGGGCTACCTGATGGGGTGGTCGCCCATCAACTGCATGTTTGTGGGCGGCATGCTGGCCATGAGTTCTACGACGATTATCTATAAGGCTTTCGACGATATGGGCCTGATGACGCGTCGTTTCGCCTCGAAGGTCATGTCGGTGCTCATCCTGGAAGACATCCTGGGCATTGTGGTGATGGTCATCCTGTCGGCCGTCGCCGTGAGCAACCAGTTCGAGGGTTCCGAACTGATACTGTCGCTACTGAAACTGGGCTTCTTCCTGCTGCTGTGGTTCCTGGTGGGCATGTGGGTGGTGCCGACGTTCCTGCATCGCAACCGCATGTTCATCAACAAGGAGACACTGGTCATCGTCTCCATCGGTCTCTGCTTCCTCATGGTGGTCGTGGCCGACTCGGTGGGCTACAGCACGGCCTTGGGGGCCTTCATGATGGGCAGCATACTGGCCGAAACGGTGGAGGCCGAACGCATCGACTCGGCCATTTCCAGCATCAAGGACCTCTTCGGAGCCATCTTTTTCGTCTCCGTCGGCATGATGGTGTCGCCCTCGGATTTGGTAGACCACTGGGTGCCCATCGTGGTGCTGGTGGGCACGATTCTAGTGGGTCAGGCCGTGTTTGGAACCATAGGCTATCTGCTGTCGGGTTCGTCGCGCAGCGATGCCCTGATGAGCGGTTTCTCGATGGCCCAGATAGGTGAGTTTGCCTTCATCATCGCGGCCCTTGGCGAGTCGTTGGGCGTGACGGACGGTTTCCTGATGCCCGTCGTCGTGGCCACCAGCATCATCACCACCTTCCTGACGCCCTACATGATAAAACTGGCCGCCAAGATCAGCGGCACGAAGAAAGAGACGGGCGAACGTGCCCAGCGCGAGGTGAAGCGGGAGAAGAAGGAGGTCGCGCCGCTTGCGGGCTTCATCAGGAAGGTGATTCTGCAGACGGTCATCTACTCCGTCCTGTCCATAGCCGTCGTGTCGCTGCTGTTCGTGTCGTTGCTCGTCATGTGCCGCCACCTGTTCGGCCACTGGGCGGGCAATGCCGTGTGCGGCGTCCTGGTCCTGCTGCTGCTGGCCCCCCTGTTGCGTCCCATCGTGATGAAGAACAACACGTCGGTCGAGGCGCGCCAGGTGCGCAGCCAGTATGCCTGGGGCAACAGGTTCATCCATTTCACCATCCTCATCCGCTTCCTGTTTGCCGTCAATGTGGTGTACTACGTCATCGACTTCCTGTCGCCCTATCGGTGGTATTGGCACATACTGCTGGCCGTCGGCATCGTGCTGCTCATCATTCGCAGCCAATGGATCCGGCGGGTGAGCATGAAGATGGAGTCTGTCTTTATGGAGAACCTGATGCGGCGCGAGAATGCCAGCGGACCGGCCTATGCCCGCCAGTTGCGCGGCAGCGACCTGCACATTGCCCGCCTGTCCCTGCCCGAGGGCAGCACGTGGGGCGGAAAGACACTGGCCCAACTGCGCATCGGCGGCCGCAACGGGGTGCACGTGGCAGCCATCGTGCGCGACCATCATCGCATAAATGTGCCGGGCGGAAACAGTATGCTCTTCCCCCACGACGTGCTGGAGGTGGTGGGCGACGACCAGAGCATCGAGCAGTTCAGCCAGCGCATGAGCACCGAGGTGCATAGCCTGATTCCAGACGACGTCAGCATGATGAAACTGGTCTGCATAGAAGTCGGCAGCGGCACTTCGTTCGAGGGCGTGCTCATCAAGGACAGCGGCATCCGGGGCGAGTATCACTGCATGGTGGTGGGCGTGGAAGACCGCAAGGGAAACATGCGCGTGGCCGGTGCCGACTACTGCATCAGCGGAGGCGACAAACTGTGGTTGGCCGGCAGTTACGAGGAACTGGCGCGGCTGAAGAAGGCGCTTGTTCAGTAGCAGGCGTCCTGTATCACCAGGCCAGCCAGCATGAAGCCGAAGATGGCGGTGATGTGGGCCAGGGTGCCGTTGATTTGAGCCTTCGACGAGCACCACTCGTGGTTCAGTAGGCTCGGGTCTCCGGGCCCGATCTTGGCTTTCGGACACATGCATTGCGAGGTGCCGCAGGTGGCGTTGTGCCCCTGGTTCTTCAGGAGTTCGTCGGAATAGACGCACTGGAATTTGTGCCGAGGGAATCGTCCTTCGCGCTTGAAGCGGTTGCGGAGGGCACGGGCCAGGGGGTCGCCTTGCACCTTCCAGAACTCAGCCACCCGGATGCGGGTGGGGTCCAGTTTCAGGGCGGCTCCCATCGACGAGAAGAAGCGCACGCGCGCCTCTGTCGCCATCAGTATCAGCAGCGCCTTGTCCTTCAGCGAGTCGATGGCGTCTATCACGTAGTCGTAGTTCCCGATGCCGAAACTCTCGGCGGTCTCTTCTGAGAAAATCTGTTGCAGGGCCGTCACCTCGGCTTGTGGGTTGATGCTGAGCAGGCGTTCCTTCAACGCCTCCACCTTCACCTGTCCGACGGTCTTGCAGGTGGCCATCAGTTGGCGGTTGATGTTGGTGATGCACACGCGGTCGCTGTCCACGATGGTCAGCCGCCGGATGCCGGAGCGTATGAGGCTCTCTGCGCACCACGAGCCCACGCCGCCCACGCCAAAGATGATGACGCGCTTCTCTGCCAGCCGCCCCAAGGCCTCCTCGCCCAGCAGCAGTTCCGTACGCCGAAATATTGCATTCATTTCGTCTGTTGATTAGAAATCAGTTGCAAAGATAGCGCATTTTTTCAAAAGTACCAATTTCTTATTGTAGAATGTACAGAATCCTATTGGGCGGAGACTACGTAGGTGCGTCCGGGGCGTGTATCGAGGTCGTATTCGTAGACCTTCGGGGCGGGTGTTGCCTTGAAGTCCTTCAGTTCCGGAGAGCGCAGGGCGGCCTGGACGGCGGCGGGCTGCATAAGGGGATTGGGGCACGGCCCCGAAGCCGCCCGAATTCCATTGCCCTTCAGGGGAACGTAGGAGCGCAGGCGCAGGGTGCCGCCGATGGTGGAACGCACGGTGGCCTTCTTCAGTTTACCGTTGGTCCATTGCATATCCACGACGAAACCGCCACGCGCACGCAGTCCGCCGACCCGGCCTTCGCTCCAACTGTCTGGCAGGGCGGGCAGCAGATGCAGGGCGCCGTCGTGGCTCTGCAGCAGCATTTCGCAGATGCCGGCGGCACAACCGAAGTTGCCGTCGATCTGGAAGGGCGGATGGGCATCGAACAGGTTGGGATAGGTGCGGCCGTCGGGATATTGGCGGGCCTTGCTGTCCTCGGGCAGCAGTTTCAGCATGTTCGAGAGGATGCGGAAGGCATGGTTGCCGTCGAGCATGCGCGCCCAGAAGTTAATCTTCCACCCCAGGCTCCAGCCCGTGGCCTGGTCGCCGCGCTGGCGGAGGGTGTTGGCGGCGGCGGTGTAGAGTTCGGGCGAGCGGAAGGGCGAAATCTGGTTCGAGGGATAGAGTCCGTAGAGTTGCGAGATGTGGCGGTGTTCGTCCTTGGGGTCGTCGCCGTCGATTATCCATTCCTGCAGTTGCCCGTAGCGGCCAATCTGCATGGGGGGAAGTTTAGAGAGTTGAGAGCGAAGAGCGGAAAGTTGAGAGTTATCCTTACCCAGCACCTTGGCGGCTTGCAGGGTTTGCGAGAGCACATCGAAGGCTATTTGGTTGTCCATCGTGGAACCCGCTGTCACGTTGGTGCGCTTGCCCACCGGCCCATGTTCGGGCGATACGGTGGGTACGGTCACGAGCCATCCGGCGGCCTGACTGACGGCACCCGTCTCGGGGTACGCCTGCATGTAGTCCGCGAGGAACTTGGCAGCACCCTCCATGACGGGGTAATACGCCTCGAGGAACGCCTTGTCGCCCGTGAACAGATAGTGTTGCCAGATGTGGGTGGTGAGCCAGGCGCCGCCCGTGGGGAACATGCCCCAGGGAGTGCCGTCGACAGGTCCGCTGATGCGCCAGAGGTCGGTGTTGTGGTGGGCCATCCATCCTTGGCAACCGTACATCTGCCGGGCCGTCGTGGCGCCCGTTTCGCTCAGGTCGCGAATCATCGTAAAGAGTGGCATCTGCGTCTCGGCCAGGTTGCCCACGAGGGCGGGCCAGTAGTTCATCTCGGCGTTGATGTTGATGGTGTACTTCGAGTCCCAGGGGGCATTCATCTTGTCGTTCCACACGCCCTGCAGGTTGGCGGGCTGACCGCCGGGCTGCGACGAGGAAATGAGCAGGTAGCGCCCGTACTGCATCATCAGGGACACCATGTCGAGGTCGGGCTCACCTCCGATTCCTCCCGAGGGGAGGGGAGATGCTGAAAAGGCTTCGAGGCGCTTGTCGGTCTCGAGTGCCGAATGGGCGTTCTTGGGCAGTGTGAGCGATACGCGGTCGTACTGTTCGCGGTACTTCCGCAGGTGTCGCGCCAGCAGTTGCTTGTACGACTTGGCCTTCACCCCGGCCAGCGTCTGGTTGTTCTTCTGCACGGGATTGCCGCTGACGTCGTGATAGTTCACGAAGTTGGTGGCGGCTGTGATGTAGAGTGTTGCGGTGGTGGCATCCGTTACGTTCAGCGAACGGGCGTTGCGCTCCACCTTACCGTCGGACTCCATCACCACGCGGCATTCGGCTTTCAATCCGGCCTTGATGCCCTCCTGCTCCACACCGTCGACAACGGCAACCAACTCGTTAGCCTCTGCAGACACCTGCGATTGCAACTGGCTGGCGAAGTCCACGCCGAACGACAGCGCGCCCCGCTTACCGGCCTTCAGTCGCACCACGATGACGTTGTCGGCCTGCGAGGCAAACACGGTGCGCTCGTACCTGACGCCCTTATACAGATAAGAGGTAGTGTTGAGGGCTGTCCCCAGGTTCAGTTCGCGGCGATAGTCGGTGGCGTCCTTGTGGGCAAGGTTCAGTTTCACGCTGCCCAGGGGCAGGAAGCGCATGCCGTGTGGCCCGTGGATGAAGTGCTTGTCGATGAGGTGTGCGGCCTCTTCCTCGCGGCCGGCAAACACCAGGTCGCGCACCTCCTGCAGGTGGGTGAGGCTCTCCGTAGCATTGTTGTTGTGCGGCGAACCGCTCCAGAAGGTTTCCTCGTTCAGTTGTATCTCCTCGGTCTCGGTTCCGCCATAGACCATTGCCCCCAGATGCGAGTTGCCCACGGGCAGTGCCTCCAGCCAGTGGCGGGCAGGCCGGCTGTACCAGAGTTTGTGCTGCTGTGCGCTGGCTGACAGTACGGTAACGAATAATAATGACAGTGCTAAACGAATACTCTTCATAATACTATTGTCCCTTTAACTTCCTCTATCTCCTTCTATCTTCCTTATTTCTTAAACAACAGCGGAGCCATCTGGTAGAGGCTGCGGCGCCACGAGAGGAACTCGTGGGCGGTGCCTTCGGACACGTAGCCGACGGCATTGAAGCCTGCGGCCTTCAGGGCCTCGGTGGACTTCATGATGCCTTCGGGGTTCTCCTTGCTGCCGCAACTCTGGAAGATGAGGCGCACCTGGTTCTTATCCTTGATGTCCTCGGGCTGGTACATGCCACCACTGAGCAGGCCATAGTAGCCGAAGACCTCGGGACGGCGCAGGGTGATGAGGCGAGTCTCGAATCCGCCCATCGACAGGCCGGCCATAGCGCGGTTCCACTTGTCGGCACGGGTGCGGAAATGGGCGTCGATGTAGGGTACGAGTTCGTCCACGAGCACCTTTTCGAAGTTCTTGGCATCGAACTCGCGCAGGTGGCCCCACTTGATTTCGTTGGTCATGCCGTAGGTCATGACGATGATGAAGGGTTCCACCTTGCCGTCGGCAATCAGGTTGTCCATGATGAGGTTGGCGTGGCCCTGGCGGCTCCAGGC
The DNA here is from genome assembly GCA_017444005.1 of Bacteroidaceae bacterium. Classification (GTDB taxonomy): domain Bacteria; phylum Bacteroidota; class Bacteroidia; order Bacteroidales; family Bacteroidaceae; genus Physcousia. The sequence continues at coordinate 10,097 of JAFSXQ010000015.1, forward strand.
CGTCTCGTCCTCGCCCCAGCCGTGCTGCAGGTAGAGCACGGGATATTTCTTCTTATCCTTGTCGTAGGTGGGCGGTGTGTAGACGAAGGCGCGGCGCACGCTGTTTGTGCTGGCCGAGGGGAACAGCACCTGCTGCACGTTGCCGTGAGGTACGTCGCGCAGGGCATAGAAGTCGCGGTCGTGGGCCGGGATTTCGATACCGCTCTCCCAGCGGCACGAGCCGTAGTAGTTCAGGGCACCGGGGTCGTTGACGGTGGCGCCGTCGATGGTCAGGTGATAGTAGTGGAAACCCTCGTCCATCGGGCCCTCGGTGGTGCCTTCCCACATGCCGTCGCGGCCTTTCTTCAAACGGGTGCCGCCCTGTCCGCCCAGACCCAGGCTGACGACTACCGACTGTGCCTCGGGGGCATTGATGCGGAAGCGGGCATAACCCTCGGAGTTCACCATCGGGTACTGCTGTCCGGGCTGGTTCTTCGTGGAGGGCTGGAAGTCTTCCTTCACCTCGGGCTTCTTTTCCTCTTCGGCAATGGCAATGCTTTCGGGGGTCGTCTTTTCCTTAATCACATTATACACGCGCTTGGGCTTGTACTGGGCATCGAAGGGCAGGGGATAGTTCTGCACGCCGAGCCACGAGTCGCGGTCGGAGAGGTTCCAGAAGGTGACGCACTCCACCACGTCGCTGTGGCGGCGCAGGGTGCGGAAGATGCTGGCGTACTGGCGCTCCTGCATGTTGCGGACGCGCTCGCTGATTTCCACGGCATCGCGACTGAACTGCAACTGGCCGCCCATCTCCGTATTGACGCGGATGTCCAGTTCGGTCATGTGGATGTGCTTGACCACCTGCTTGTACAGCGTCAGGGCCTTGTCCAACTCGTCCTCCGAGGGGCCGTAGATGTTGTAGTGGCCCTGCATGCCGATGCCGTCGATGGGCACTCCGTCGGCCTTCATCTTTTTTACCATATCGGCGATGCGCTGGCTCTTGACGGGGTCGCACTCGTTGTAGTCGTTATAGAAGAGCAGTGCCTTCGGGTCGGCCTTGCGGGCAGCACGGAAGGCTTCGCGGATGAAGTCGTCGCCGGCTATCTTGTAGAGGCGCGACTGGCGGTAGGGGTTCTCGGCGTTCCTGTCGTCGGTGATGGCTTCGTTCACCACGTCCCAGCAGTAGACCACGTCCTTGTAGCGGGTGACGATGGCCTGGATGTGCTTGCGGATGCGTTCGAGCAGCACCTGCTTCGACACCTCGTTGCCGTCCTTGTCCACATACATCCACTGGCCCGACTGATTGTGCCAGACCAGGCAGTGGCCGCGCAGTTTGATGCCCGTCTGGCGGCAGAAGTTGGCAATGCGGTCGGCACGTTCCCAGTTGAACTCGCCCTCGCGGGGTTCCGTGGGTTCGGGCTTCATGTCGTTCTCGGCCGTCAGACTGTTGAAGTCGTGGATGAGCAGCCCCATCTGTTCGGGCGCCGTCACGTTGCGCTGGTTCACGGCCACGCCAATCATGAAGTCGTCCCGGTAGGCATCCTTCAGACCTCCGAGCGTCACGTCGCTCTGGAAACCCAGCAGCGCCATCATCTTCTGGGCATAGCGGCGGCCCAGCGTGCGATAGCCTGCAGTGTCGAAGTGCAGGCGGTCGGGACCGTTCGAGCAGCCCTCCGACGAGATGACGTGGGCCGTCGGGATGGTCTGCGGCAGGGCATCGATTTGCTTGTTCATGGCGATGCACTGTCCCTTGCCGTCGGCCTGCACCACCTCACCGGCCAGCAGGGGCACGTCTTCGGCCTTCAGTCTGAGGTCGGTGAGCAGTTGGCGGTACACGGTCTGTACCTTCCGGGCCCACTCGGGGTCGCCCGTGTTCGACTCGCCCTGGTGGAGCAGTATGCCGCGGATGACGCCCTTCTGCTGGGCCTTCCGGGCCAGGGTCACCAGCCGTTCGTAGGGATTGTTGTCGTAGGCCTTCAGTATGCCCTTCATCCAATCCGGTGCCTCGTTTTGGATATATTCGGCATACTTGTCTTTCATGAAGCCCTCAATCTTTATGCCGCCGATGGCCACGTTGATGACACCGATGCGGATGAAGTGGGGCAAGTCCTCGTTCATGGTCCGTCCGAAATAGTCGGCCGGGGTCAGTCCCGTATTCTCGCGGCACAGGGGTGGTACGGCCTTGTACCACTCGCCCATCTTGCGGCCGCGGCTCTCGTCGTCCACGGCGGCCATCATCTGGAAACGTTCGTTCACGCCCTCCAGGTCTTGCTGTTCGGGTTTGGCAGCGCCCTCCATGTTCGACTGTCCCAGGCAGAGGAAGATGTAGAAGTTCGGGTCGGGGCCGTCCCCGGCATTGCCTCTGCGCTGCGGGCGCTGGGCCGATGAGGATACAAAGGGCAGTGCCACGAGCACGGCCACGAATACGTGTTTCAGGATAGTTTTCATGCCTTTTTCAGTATTTAATTGTTGAATATTTGTGCAAATGTACGCAAATACTCCCTAATCCCCGCGTTATGTCGGGGGTTATTTGCAGCGATGTGACAATACTGAAACAAATGGAGACATGCCCGAATGTCTCTCATCGGACGCATCCATGTTTGCCCTTCATCCTCAATTGTGCACCAGTGTGCCGATGTCCTCGCCTTCCATCACGCGGCGCAGGTTGCCTACGATGTCCATGTTGAAGACGTAGATGGGCAGGTTGTTCATCTTGCACATCGTGGTGGCGGTCAGGTCCATCACCTTCAAGCCGCGGTTGTAGATTTCGTCGTAGGTGATGTCGTGGAACTTCGTGGCCGTGGGGTCCTTTTCGGGGTCGGCGGTGTAGACGCCGTCCACGCGGGTACCCTTGAGCATGACGTCGGCTTCAATCTCGATGCCGCGTAGGCTGGAACCGGTGTCGGTGGTGAAGTAGGGATTGCCCGTACCGCCGCTCATGATGACCACCTCGCCACGCTCCATAGCTTCGATGGCCTTCCACTTGGTATAGAAGTCACCGATGGGTTCCATGCGGATGGCCGTCAGTACCGTGGTCTTCTGCCCGATGGCTTGCAGGGCACTGCACAGGCCCAGCGAGTTGATGACCGTTGCCAGCATACCCATCTGGTCGCCACGCACGCGGTCGAAGCCCTTTCCGGCACCCGTCAGTCCGCGGAAGATGTTGCCGCCGCCGATGACGATACCTACTTGGACACCCATGTCCACTACTTCCTTAATCTGTCGGGCATAGTCGTTCAGACGGTTCACGTCGATGCCGTACCCTTGTTCTCCCTGCAGGCTCTCACCCGAGAGCTTCAGCAGAATGCGCTTAAACTTTTTCATTGTATTTGGTCGTTTGTAATTTATTATGAACTATGAATTATGAACTATGAATTAAATACAGTGTTCCACCTCCTTGAAGGCGTAGCGTCGGTTTTTCCCCGTTTCGTCGACGATAATCAAGTACCCTGTAGGCTCTACATTGACGATGGTGCCCTCGAATTCACCATCCTTGTCGCGGAAGCGATGAGGCTCGTCTTTCCGATAGAGGTGACTGAGGTACATCTCATGCAATTCGTCCAGCCGACCCTGTTCCGTCCAACCATAATAACAAGTGAAGTGTTCCATCACCCCCTCCAACACGAAGCGGCGTTCCACTTCGTGCCCTAGAATCTGTGCCAGGGATACGGGGTTGGGAGCGTCGCTCTCAAACGTTGTCTGGTTTACGTTGATGCCCACCCCCAGTACGCAGCGCTCCACGACAGAGCCCCGCAATTCGTTCTCGATGAGCATGCCGCAAAGTTTGCGGTCGCCCCAATAAATGTCATTGGGCCACTTAATTCTCATTTCTTGGTGGAGAGTGAAGAGTGGAGAGTGGAGAGAGTGAACTACAGCCTCGCGGATAGCCAGTGCCAGCACCTCGCTGAGGACGAATATGCGTTCGGCAGGGATGTGTCGCGGATGCACCATAAGGCTGAACACGAGGTTCTCGCCACGTCGCGACTCCCAACGATTCTGGCCTGCACCTCGCCCAGTTGTCTGGTACTCGGCTGTAACGAGGGTGATGCGGCGCTCGTCTAGCGGGCGGTATGCCTTCAGGAAGTCGTTCGTACTCGTCACCTCCTCCAGTTCCACCATGCGAAACCAAGGTGAGTCGTCGAGGCAAAAATGTTTTTCAGTCATTTTCCACTATTTGTTCGCAAAGATAGGGAAAAATATTCAGACCTGCGCTATGTAATGACCATAAATTATCACGCAGGACCTGTCATATTACTATTTCGTTGGAGTCTGTTGCAACATAGTCAGTGGTACCGTGGGGTCGAAAGGCCCCACATCCTCCAGGGTGAATTGGTTGCCGTCGTCGTAGAAGCCGTTTGCGGTGCCCCATTCGTCGAAAAGGATTCCATCAAAAGCGGGCACGTTCAGGGTATAGACGTTGGTGGCGGCCTTGAAGTCGAAGACAAAGCCTTTCTTTTCCTGATGGATGTCGAAGGCACACCAGTTTCTTTCGCCAAAGTCCTTGCGCAGAGGCTCATCGGTCAGGCAGTTCAGGATGTTGACGAAACGACAGCTCTCCACGCTGAAGAGATAGAAACTGCCCTCATGACGGATGATGGCAAAAGGCGCGGGTTTGTCGCAATGGAAAAGTACGGCTCTTTCGAAGGTGGCACCCAAATGGTGGCCGCAGACGCCAAGAGAACCACGTCGCTGCTCTCGCGTGTGAATGAGATATTGCCTGTTGTTCTTCAGTTCGGAAAGGTTGGTTATGTACTTCGGCTGTTGCTGTTCCTGTGGCTGGCTGTTGCCTTTTATGTAGAACCCAACCACAGAGGCAAGCAAAATTATAACAGTCATTGCAACTGTCGGCCACATGTAGCGAGGCCAGCGGCGACGTGTGTCGGATGCAGGTGCTAAGGCAGGGTTTTCTTCCTCTTCCGGGTTCTCGGTGCGGAAGTGGGTATAGTCGTTATATCCGATGAAACGGGCCAAAATGTCGAGTGTGCTCACACGAACCGTCACCGAAGGCCGATAGCCCCACAGGCGCATCAGCGTGGCACTGCTCACCGAACTGCCTGTTTTACTCAATATCTGCTCAGACAAATAGTCGAAGTCGGCAGGGGTGTGCATCTCGCGATGCAAATGTTGCTCTACGGCACGACACAGTTTCTCGTACTCCATGATGGATGCTTTTCTTTATTTTGCTGCAAAGATACAAAAATCGCGTGTAGTTACAATGGAAAACACAGAAATGACATAGAAATGACATAGTTTCTCCGCGATATGTCATAAGAATGACATGACCGGTAAAGACAAAATCCAGTAACTTTGCAGAAAATATAGTAATAAGTTTAACCTACTAAATGATTATCGTATGAAGAAAAATTATTGGAGCCTGTTTGCCATCCTGACGGTGGCAATGTTGAGTATCGGTTTTGCTGCCTGTAGCAATGACGAGAACGAGATTCCGGGTGACGACCCGACTCCCCAGCCGGAAGTCGTGGATGTAGAGCCTAGTCCGGCAACCATCACGATGTTTGGCAAGACAGCATTCACCTGCAGCAATGCTTATCACCGTACAGATACTGTTATTGGCAGGATTCTGCACACCTTCTATTTCACGGCCGTTGATATTTCGAAACCGTGGAATATCTCTGCCGACTATGACCAGATAGCCATTCATATCGAGACTGCAAGTAATGAAGAGTTGTCTCTGGACACCATAACCGACTTCACGTTTTGGACAAAGAGGAAAGGAGGCGACTTGATACTGAAATCCGACGAACCCGCCCGCATCAAGTTTAAGAAAGTCAACGACCTCTATTCCATTTCAGTCAGCGACATGGCCATGTACAATAAAGATTACGGAAAGGGCGACCTGGCGTTTACCTTCTGCAACACGCTGCAGCAGTTCTCCGATGCCGAAAAAACGGCAGCCAGCAACGGCAGTTATAACCTCTGCTTTTACAATCCTATTGAACAAGGGGCAGAATTTCCGGGTGGAAACGATATGTTCTTTACTTGGGTGAGCCAGAATGTCAAATATCCTGCGACGGCCTAGGAACAAGGTATACAAGGAAGAGTCGTATTCAGTTTTGTCGTGGGAAAAGACGGTCTTATAGATGAAGTGACGGTTACGAGGTCGCCTGATCCATCGCTTACCAAGGAGGTTGAACGCTTGATGAAGTCATCGCCAAGATGGAGACCGGCTATGCAGGGGGGCAAATTCGTCCGTTCCCAATTTAATACAGGTATCACATTCAGTTTGTCTTAGCATTACAGAAACAAAGATGGGAATGCGAAGGAAAAAGTGTCTTTTCTTTCGCATTCCCATCTTTTTTTGTACCTTTGGGGAAAATATAACTGAAATGCAATGACACGGGACGACAATTTCTATATGAAGGAGGCACTGCGCGAGGCGCGACGAGCACTGGAGGAGGATGAAATACCCATTGGGGCCGTGGTGGTGAGTCCTCGGGGGGACATCATTGGCAGGGGACACAACCTGACGGAGACGCTCCGCGACGTGACGGCGCACGCCGAGATGCAGGCACTGACGGCTGCGGCTGACGCCTTGGGCGGCAAGTACCTGACGGACTGCACGCTGTACGTCACCGTTGAGCCCTGCGTGATGTGTGCTGGAGCACTGGGATGGGCACAAATGGGCCGCGTGGTGTTCGGCACCCGAGACGAGAAACGGGGTTACCAGCGCTTCGCCCCCGAGGCCCTGCATCCCAAGGCCACGGTCACCAGCGGTGTGCTGGAGGAGGAGTGCCGCCGGCTGATGCAGGACTTCTTCCGCAGTCGGCGATAGCCGTTCGCTATATTCCTTTTTCTTCACCCGTCCGACAGCGCAGGGCGCGGTACTGCCCCGGCGTCATGCCCGTTTCGCGGCGGAAGAATTTGGTCAGGGCGGCCGGGTTCGGGAAGTTCAGGCGCTCGGAGATTTGGGCCGCCGTCTCGTCGCTGTAGGCCAGCCACACCTTCACCTCCTTCACCGCCGTTTCGTTTATCCACTCCATCACGGTGCGGCCGCTCTGCTGCTTGACCAGTGTGCTCAGATAGTGGGGCGCCATGCACAGCAGGCTGGCGTAGAAGGGGATGTTGCGTTCCTGTCCGGCATAGCGGCTCACCAGGGCCACAAAGCGGCGCAGCGTGTCCTGCTGGCGTGTGGCGGATGGGGGAGGGCTGGCCTGTCCGTGCTGTCGTCCGGCGTAGAGCAGGAGCGAGCGGATGAGCAGTTGCACGTTCTCGCGGGGGAAGGGCTGCTGATGCACCACCTGCCACAGCAGGGCGAAGTGTTGGCTGACGATGGGCTGCGTCTGCTGGTCCAGCGACAGGCGAATGAAACTGGTGGGGTCGCTGACGGGACGTTCGTCGGCCGACAAGTCCACCACGCCGTCGAAGCGGAAGGCGTCGAACTGGAAGTCTGGCGAATGGCGCTTCTTCTCCACCAGTGTGTCGCTGTAGAAGACGACCAGGTCGCCGGCGTGGAAGTCGTAGTCCACCAGGTTGAACGAATAACTGGCCGACCCCTGTCTGACCCACACCACGCGGTTCTCGTACATGTGGTAGGGCTGCGAGGTGAAGAGGAACTCACGGTCGCGAATCTCGAACTGGTGCAGCATCCAGAAGTGGCCGTGCAGGAATATCTCGCCGTGGCCCTTCCAGTCCTCGGTGTTGCGGAACAGTTCGATGGAGATGGTGTCGGTAAGCATGATGCAAAGTTACAAATTCAAAAAGCAAAATGCAAAATAATCGGCACATTCTTACAATATGGCAATTAAAAAGACCTATTTGCTAACGTCTGGTCCTCCGAATATGACTAATTTTGCAACCGAATAGTAACGCGTAATTAATTGTACTATGAAGAAGATTATCCTGTTATTCGCCATTTTCAACTTTCAACTTTCAACTTTCAACTTAGCAAAGGCTGGCGGTCTGATGACCAACACCAACTACCACATCGCCTTCGATCGCATGATGGCACGTGGCGCCAGCATCGACATCGATGCCGCCTACAGCAACCCTGCCGGACTGGCCTGGGGGCACAACGGATGGCAACTGTCGCTGAACGTGCAGAAGCCCTACCAGTACCGCAACATCGAGACCGCACTCGCCCAGCCCTACGCAACGGCTGTGGGCTTCGAGCAGCATAAGTTCAAGGGCAAGGCTTCGGCCAATCCCTTCGTACCGGCTCTGTTTGCCTCGTACCGGCACGACCGGTGGGCCCTGTCGATGATGGCTGGCATCGTGGGCAGTGGCGGCAAGGTGACCTACGACGAAGGCATACCCATGCTGGTGGTGCCCATTCGTGCCAAACTCGCTGCCGGTGGACTTACTTCCAATTATTACGACTTGGACGCCTACATGCAGGGAAAGCAGTACATCTACGGCATTCAGGCCAACTTCACCTATCGGTTCAACGACCACTGGTCGGCAGCAGTCGGTGTGCGCGGGAACATCTATAGCGGTTTCAGCCGTGGACACCTCATTGCCAATGTTAAACCCGAAGTCATGCTTGCCACAGGTCTGCCTGCCGAGGCACTGAACATGCAACTGGATGTCGACCAAAAGGGATTTGGCGTATGCCCCATGCTGAGCGTGAACTACCGGCTCGACCGCCTGCTCATTACGGGTCGCTACGAGTTCCGTTCGCGCCTGAACATCCCCAACGAGACCAACGCCCTGAGCATCGCCCAGGTGGGACAACCGACAGCCGACATCAAGGCGATGGCTGAAACGATGGGCAACGCAGCCACCGTTGCCGCACTGACTCCGGCCCTGGGCCAGGAGATGGTGCAGAAGATTGGGGCCTACCTGCCCGACGAGAAGATGCGTTACGACATGCCCGGCTTGCTCAGCGTGGCCGTTGGCTATGAGTTCGTGCCCAGCAAGTTCCGCGGTACGCTGGAGTACCACTGGTTCGACGACAAACGGGCCAAGATGGCTGGCGAACGTCAGGACGCGCTGACCCACGGCACACAGGAAATACTGGCCGGTCTGGAATGGGACATCTCGAAGGTGGTGACCGTCAGCGCCGGCGGACAGCGCACCGACTACGGCCTTTCGGACGAGTACCAGTCGAACACCTCCTTCGCCTGCGACAGTTACTCGGTGGGCCTGGGTGCTGCCTTCAATGTCATCAAGGGGCTGCGCGTCAACATCGGTTACTTCTGCTCTATATATAAGGATTATACGCGCGCGGAGAACTACGGCAGCAAGTCCGACCCCATGCAGGCGCTGCCCGCCACCGAGACCTTCTCGCGTACGAACCACGTCTTCGGCATCGGAATAGACTACAAATTTTAATTACCTTATAAAACAACAGATTCTTTTTTTAACAACGAATTACACGAATTACACGAATTAGGCTAGCGCCTCAAACCACGCCGAAGGCAATATTCTTGGACGAGCCAAGCGCCAGCCTAATTCGTGTAATTCGTGTAATTCGTTGTTAAAATAAAAAAATTAATTCGTGTTTTTTAAGAAATAATCATGTTTCCTCTTCTTCGTAGTGGTTGAAGAGGAAATCGTTGTAAGGGTACTTCTGCACGTGAAGTTCCCTTACTTTTTTGTACAGCACCTGTTTCAGTTCGTCGATGTTGGTGCGTTCGCGGGCCGAGATGAAGAGGCAGTCGCCGTTGAGTCGCGCCATCCACGTCCGCATCAGGTCGTCGAGCGACGTATTCTCGCGCGTGGCCTCCGTCAGGTCGTCCTCGTCCTTCTCCACCCACGTGTAGGCATCCACCTTGTTGAAGACAATCATCACGGGTTTGTCGGCACAGCCCAGGTCGGCCAGCGTCTTGTCCACCACGCGAATCTGGTCTTCGAAGTCGGGGTGCGAGATGTCCACCACGTGCACCAGCAGGTCGGCTTCGCGCACCTCGTCGAGGGTCGATTTGAACGAGTCCACCAGGTCGGTGGGCAGTTTGCGGATGAAGCCGACGGTGTCGCTGAGCAGGAAAGGCAGGTTGTCGATGATGACCTTGCGGACGGTGGTGTCCAGGGTGGCGAAGAGTTTGTTCTCGGCAAACACCTCAGTCTTGGCCAGCAGGTTCAGCAGCGTCGACTTGCCCACGTTGGTGTAGCCCACCAGCGCCACGCGAATCATGCGGCCGCGCCCCGAGCGCTGAGTCGTCTTCTGGCGGTCGATGTCGGCCAGTCGCTGTTTCAGCAGCGACATGCGGTTCAGGATGATGCGACGGTCCATCTCCAACTGCGTCTCACCGGGTCCGCGCAGGCCCACCGAGCCCTTGCCGCCTCCGCCGCCCGAACCGCCGCCTTGGCGTTCCAGGTGGGTCCACAGGCGTTGCAGACGGGGCAGCATGTAGCGATACTGCGCCAGTTCCACCTGCGTCTTGGCGTTGGCCGTTTGGGCCCGCATGGCAAAGATGTCCAGGATGAGGCTCGTACGGTCGAGGATTTTCACCTTCAGTTCGGCCTCGATGTTACGGAGTTGCTTGGCCGACAGTTCATCGTCGAAGATGACCATCCCCACCTCGCGCTCCGCATCCTCCTCGGCCTCGATGTAGGCGCGGATTTCCTTCAGTTTGCCGATACCCAGGTAGGTGACACTGCTGGGGCCGTTCATGCGCTGGGTGAAGCGCCGGACGGTCACGGCGCCCGCCGTTGTGGCCAGGAATTCCAGTTCGTCCAGGTACTCCTGCGTCTTGCGTTCGTTCTGCTGCGGCGTAATCAGGCCCACCAGCACGGCCGTCTCGGGGCCCTGCTCCTCGTGGTAGTATTTCCGGCGTCCGCCCTCCTGCCCCAGGCCCTCCTGCATGCGGGTGGCCGAGGTAGAAGAACGCGAAATGTTATATGATTCCTTTCTTCCCAAATCTCTAATCTCTAATCCCTAATCCCAATCTATTTCACTCTGATTACCAGGTATTTGCTCACGCTCCAGAACTTTGCGGCATCGTTGATGTGCAGAACGTATTCGCCCTTCTGGTCCTTCTCCAGGGTGTAGGTGCCCTTCGGGTGCGTGGTCAGCATGGTAGCGCTCTTGCTGTAGAGTTTGATTTCCTTCACCACGCGGGTATCAATCTGCGTGAAGTAGTCCCTATTGAAGTCGCCCGTCTTCAGCACGTCGCCGTCCTTCAGAATCTTCTGTTCCTTCAGTTCAGCCTTCGTGCCGAACACGAACCAGGCCGTGTGCAGGTCCTTGTCCTGTGCCTTCAGTTCCTCCGACTTCTGGCGGTTCTCCTGCGTCAGGTTGTTGACGTTCTCGCTCAGGTTGTCGATCTGCTCACCCTGTTCGGCTATCAGTATGTCCTTCTCGGCCAGCGAAGCCTCCAGTTCCTGGATGCGCTGGTTCTGTGCCTCCAACTGGTCCTGCAGGTTCTGGATGGTGCGCTCCAGGGCCTTGGCGTTGAAGGTGGTCGTCTTCAGTCGCTGTTGCAGTTGGGCTATGAGGTCGCGGTTCTGCTCCATAGCCTGCTGGATGTACTGCATGTTCTCCTGGATGATGGTGCGCGACGATGCACTCTCGGGGTTGCCGTCGGCCACCGTCACGCGGCCCTCGGCCTCGTTGATGCGGCGGAATCCGTCCTGCACCTCGTTCACGCAGTCCATGATTTCGTTCAGTTCCTCGTCTTTCTGGTTGATTACCTGCATCAGCGAATCGCGCTGGCGCAAAGTCTCGTCGGCCGTGTTTTTGCCGAATTTGTCACAAGAGGCCAGTGCCACTACGGCCAGTGCCATGATAAAAATCTTTTTCATAACGTTTCGTTATTTAGTTGTTTGCGTTGATATTTCGATAGGGGTTTTGTGGGTTCCATAGGACTCATAGGACTTATAGGCCCCATAGGGCTTATGGGTCCAATAGGCCCTGCGGGCCTTCCGCCCACGACGACGACGAACTCGCCGCGGGGCTCCTCCTCGCGGAAGTGCTCCAGCACCTCGGCCACGGTGCCGCGCACGCTCTGCTCGTGCACCTTCGATATCTCGCGGCACACGCTCACGGGGCGCTCCGGGCCGAACACCTCGGAGAGTTGCTCCAGCAACTTCACCACGCGGTGCGGACTTTCGTACAGAATCAGGGTGCGCGGCTCGTCGGCCAGTTCCTGCAGGCGCGTCATGCGCCCTTTCTTCTGGGGCAGGAAACCTTCGAAGCAGAACTTGTCGCAGGGCAGGCCCGACGACACCAGTGCCGGCACGAAGGCCGTGGCTCCGGGCAACGTGATGACCTCCACCCCGCCCGCTATGGCCTCGCGCACGAGCAGGAAGCCCGGGTCGCTGATGCCCGGCGTGCCGGCATCGGAGACCAGCGCCATCCGTTCGCCGCCCTGCAGGCGCTGCACCAGGCTGCTGACCACCTGGTGCTCGTTGAACTTATGGAACGAGAGCATCGGCCGGTGGATGTCGAAGTGGCGAAGCAGATTGCCCGAGGTACGGGTGTCCTCGGCCAATATCAAATCGGCTTCGCGCAACAGGCGCAGGGCTCTCATGGTGATGTCCTCCAAGTTGCCCACTGGGGTTGGTACGACGTACAATGTTCCCATATTCGAGCACAAAATTACGAAATAAATTACAATATCGCGCGTATATTTCATAATTAAATCGTATTTTTGCGCTAGAAATCGTATGAAAACCTACTAAATATGTCACTTACCATAGCAGAACGCAACGGAGAAATCATGCGCCAGGGGCGTGTGGAAGTCATTTGCGGCTCCATGTTCTCGGGCAAGACCGAGGAACTCATCCGCCGCATGAAACGGGCCAAGTTTGCCAAACAGCGGGTGGAGATTTTCAAACCCAGCATCGACACGCGCTACTCCGACGAGGACGTAGTCTCGCACGAGGGCAACTCCATTCCGTCCACCCCCGTCGACTCGTCGGCCAGCATCCTGCTGATGTCGGCCGACAACGAGGTGGTGGGCATCGACGAGGCGCAGTTCTTCGACCCCGGCATCGTGGACGTCTGTCAGGAACTGGCCAGTCGTGGCGTGCGTGTCATCGTGGCCGGACTGGACCTCGACTTCCAGGGACGTCCCTTCGGTCCCATGCCTGCCCTCTGCGCCATTGCCGACGACGTGGCCAAGCAGCACGCCATCTGTGTGCGCTGCGGCGCCCTGGCCTACGTGAGCCACCGCACCGTGGCTGGCGACAAACAGGTGATGCTGGGCGAGAAGCAAGAGTACGAGCCCCTCTGCCGCCACTGCTATCTGGAAGCGACGAAGAATTGAAGAATTGAAAAATTGAAGAATTGAAAAATTGAAGAATTGAAAAATTGAAGAATTGAAAAATGTTCGAGAAGAAGATTACATTCGACAGTTTCATACGCAGCGTGACCGTCATCGTGCTGCTGGTGGGCATAGGACTGCTCGTCAACCGGCTGAGTGCCGTGCTGTTGCCTTTCTTCATCGCCTGGCTGCTGGCCTACATGCTCTATCCGCTGGTGCGCTTCCTGCAGCACCGGTGCAGGCTCCGGAACCGCATCGTGAGCATCGTGGTGGCCCTGGTGCTGGTGGTGGCGGCCCTGACGGGACTGATGTGGCTCATCATCCCACCGCTCATCGGCGAGGTGACGAAGATGAGCGACTACGTGGCTCCCATTGCCCAGAAGTACCTGGGACAGAGCGGCATCGCCGACACCGTGAGCCAGTACGTGGAGCGCTTCGTGAAGGAGAACGACATCGTGCAACTCATCCAGCAGGACAATGTGCGCGAGGCGCTGCAGGAGGTGCTGGGACAGGCCTGGAACGTGGTGTACCAGACGCTGGGCTACATCACGGGCGTCTTCACCGTCTTCACCGTCTTCCTCTACCTATTCTTCATCCTGCTCGACTATGAGAAGATCAGCGAGGGCTGGGTGAAACTGATTCCGGCCGAGAGCCGCCCCTTTGCCACCCAACTGGCCGGGGACGTGGAGCACGGCATGAACTCGTACTTCCGCGGACAGTCACTCATCGCCTTCATCGTGGGCATCCTGTTCAGCATCGGGTTCCTCATCATCGACTTCCCGCTGGCCATCGGGCTGGGGCTGTTCATCGGGCTGCTGAACCTGGTGCCCTACCTGCAACTCATCGGTTTCATCCCCACCATCGTGCTGGCCCTGATGAAGAGCCTGGAGACGGGCCAGAGTTTCTGGGTCATCCTGCTCATGGCCCTCGCCGTGTTCGCCGTCGTGCAGACCATCCAGGACATGTACCTGACGCCGCGCATCATGGGGCAGGCTATGGGACTGAACCCCGCCGTCATCCTCCTGTCGCTCTCCGTCTGGGGTTCGCTGCTGGGCTTCATCGGGCTCATCGTGGCCCTGCCGCTGACGACGTTGTGCCTCTCGTACTACCGTCGTTTTGTGCTAAAAGAATAGAAATGTAAGGGTAAACAGATAAATTTTTAATCTTTAATTTTTAATTCTTAATTTTTTATTGTACCTTTGCACCCGCATTCTAGAAAAATGCACGCAGGTAGACCCGCTAGCTCAGTTGGTAGAGCACAACACTTTTAATGTTGGGGTCTCGGGTTCGAGCCCCGAGCGGGTCACCACAGGAAGGAAGTCACGCATGGCTTCCTTCTCCTGTTTTGTAAAGAAAGGCGAAAGGTTTCGATAGGCAGGTCGGGAGTTCTTATGGTGAGATTACCGAAGTTATTGGCAGAAGATTACTAATCTTACAGGCGGAAGATTACTAATCTTATCGGTGGAAGATTACTAATCTTATTGGTGGAAGATTACTAATGTTTCTTCCGGATTTCCTAATACATTGACGATGAGGATGATATGGAAAACATCGAAAGATGCTTGCCATTGTCCCATGCCAAGCGAAATGAAACCACGTCAGATGTAAAGAATTCGGAGTGGAAACGGCGTTGCCATGCTTTGCACTGTCAAACAATGTAACAATTTAGCGAATCGGCTTTGCCGATGTTTTTTGAAAGAAATAATCAAGAATAACCAAGAATTTAATCCAGAAATGATGAGAAATAATTATTAAAACCCCGGCGAATGGTTCGCGTGAGGGCCATACACTGCCTGAGTTTACAATCTGGAATGGACACGGAAAAAACTTTCTCCTTTCCTTTGCATCTTGCAAAATAATTCGTAACTTTGCCTTGTAAACAACCCCATTTGCCATGAGTAATGAATATAGACACTCTGTTAAATAGATACTTTGGAGATGCTTCCTCGTTGCCGACAATCGAAGTCTTCGACAACGACAACATCTATGATGTCTATGTTGATATTGTCAAGACACTGAAAAATTCGCCAGACATAGAGTTGGGCGTTTTACAACTGCTCAGTTATTGTTTCTATGAGATACTGGACAACGTATTGACACATTCCGGCAAGAAAACGGGCACCGTCTTGATGTACTACGAGCCAGAACGCTCAAGCATAAAAATTTTGGTGGCAGATGACGGCATGGGCATTTGGCAGTCCTTGTCCGCGAATGTGGCTTATAAGGATGTCACAGAGGCAGAAGCCATCCGGTTGTGCCTGAAAGATCGGGTGACCGACGGGAAGGGCATGGGCTTCGGGCTGTATTCTACAATCTGCCTCATAAAGAATGTTGGCATTGTGATGGAGATACATTCGGGTCAGCACCTCCTTCGTACCGATGGTGAGACGGAACAGGTGAATGAAGCCCCACTCTGGCAAGGCACCATTATCTATTTCGAACTGCATACGGACAGAGAGATAGACCCCAATAGCATCCTCGAGAATAGAGCGGATGCAGAATCAGAATTCAATGAAACCTTCATCGACACGTCCGATTTGGACGAATTGTGGTGACAAAAGAATATATATACGAATATGATAACATTCAGGTTTAGAGACTTTGGTGAACACCTTGGCACGCGCCAACTGGGCGAGAAAGTGCGCGGGCAACTTTGGCCACTCGTCCAAGGCGATGAGAAGGTACGCCTCGACTTTGAGGGGGTGGATGTCGTTTCCAACTCCTTCGCAGACGAATGCATTGCCAAGTTGCTGCTGTTCATTCCCCTTGATGAACTGAAGCAGCGAACAACCTTCAGTGGTCTCAATGACTTTGCCCGCAAGAACATCGCCCTTGCCTTGAAGCGGCGGATGCAAGCACTTGCTGTAGCATAATATTTTGACATACTTTTCCGTCCCTTTTTTTGCATCTTGCAAAATAATTCGTAACTTTGCAACGTGGAGTCTATTCTACGTTGCTTTTTTGCGCATAGCAGAGGGCAAGGTGGAGGGTGGCGACACAAGCACGGCAGAGGTCGTGCACTACATTTTATTTGCCAACTATTTGATTACGCCATGTTAGACAAAGAATTTAGATACTACCTCGCTCATCAAGAGGAACTTCTGCCAAATTATAACGGGAAATACGTTATGATTGTCGGCAACAAAGTCGTTGGTGCCTGCAATACTATCGGCGAAGCCTATTATAAAGGGAAGCGTGAGTTTGGTCTTGGAAATTTCCTTGTGCAACTTTGCACACCAGGCGACAGTGCATATACCGTAACATACCACACTCGATATCAATGACATCGGTTCCATATACGCAGACATTTCCCCGGCCCGCTTTGTGCATATCCACGGTTTGCAAAATAAGCGAGCCCTATGATGCCTCTTTTGAAACTGGAGCACACCCGCCCTACCTCGAATTGAACGCGGTATGGGATACGGGAGCCATGCGCTCCACAATCTCTACACACATTGCGAATGAACTCAGTTTAAAACCTCTTGGGCAGACACGCGTGTGCCATGCAGATGGGGAAAGCATTTGCAACTACTACGTTGTCAATCTGCTTTTACCAAACAAGATAGAGATAAAGATGCTCATGGTTAATGATGGGAAACTCACAGACACAGATATGCTGATAGGAATGGACATCATCTCACTTTGCGATTTTGCTATCACGAATGCTGGAATGAAAACTAAGTTCTCTTTCCAAGTTCCAAGTACTATTGACATCGACTTTGAAAAACAGTTATAGAATAAGATTAATAAATAGACATTGTGATTATGATATAGAAACGAATCATCGGCAGGCCACCCTTAGAAAGAAAGGGGTGAACTGCCACAAGACATAAACAGTGCTTCCCATAGCGGAGCACGACATTTTATTTGCTCAATCGCGACTCGAATCAGGACCTCGAAACGATTTTGCGAGCAAACGTAGGATAGTTGTATTCACAGCGTCCCTACAACTAACATCCACTGAGGCTTGCGTTAAGCGCAGGCTTCCCATAGGATGTTAGAGGTTTGTCCTGAACCTGAGTCGCGTATGGTGAAGACCTGCGCTTTTCTTTTGCTCGAAAGTTAGTGCAGTCTCTCCATAGGACGAGGTCGGAAACTAAAGTACTAACCAATAAAAACAAAGAGCAAATGAAAA
>JAFSXQ010000134.1 GCA_017444005.1 Bacteroidaceae bacterium
ACTGATTCTTACTTTGTCTGAACTGAAGATTACCGGTACTCCTGGTGAGAGCGACACCTGGGCAAAGGGCGATGCCCTGGATTTAGAGAACGTCAATTTGATATTCATCCGTACAGACAACGGAACGGCCAACCAGGTCATTGATGTGAAGGACTTCTATTTTGCAAATGCTGGCACTCCTATAGTGAGCCTCATCCGCGAGAACACCACTGCCGACAAGTACGGCACCATCTGCCTGCCCTTTGCTGCAAGCGTTCCCAGCAATGCTACGGTCTACGATGTTGTGGGCGTGAACAGCAAGGATGCCCCCAGCGAACTCTATCTGCAGAGTGTGGATGCACTGGAGGCCGGTAAAGCCTACGTCTTCCAGAGCAGCGACGCCGAAGACATCACTTTCACCAAGACCGGTACGGAGGACAACCTCATCAGCCCCGCTGCTGCCGACAACCTCATCGGGCAGTTTAGCGGCTCTGCCTACGTGCCCATCGATTCGTACATCCTCAGCGGTAACCAGTGGAAGAAAGTGGTAAGCGCCAGTTCGAACATCGTCAAGAACTACCGCGCCTACCTGACGCTCACTGAGTCGCTGGTAGTACCTGCCTCCGATGTCCGTGCCGACGTGATTATGGACCTGAGCGACGGAACTGCGACGGACATCCAAACGGTTCATGGTGAAGGGGTCATGGTGAAGGATTATTACGACATGAGCGGTCGCCGCGTGATGAAACCCACGAAGGGCGTGTATATCGTGAATGGAAAGAAGATACTCTTCTAATTCGTAAATCTATAAAATTAAGCAAACTATGAAAAAGACATATAGCATACCCACAACGCGTGTGGTAACCATTCAGGCAACCGCCATCATCGCCGCATCCGGCATCGCTACAGACAAAAGCATGGGCTTCGGCAGCAACGCCGGTGCCGACGAAGAGGGCGACGCCCGCTACGACAACGGCTGGAACATCTGGGGCGATGAATAACTCCCGCACTCCCACCCTTCTATTCACGCACAACGGCCCTGTTAGCAGACGACTAACGGGGCCGCTGGCCGTTATGGTGCATAACGACGCATCGGCACACGACGAGTAACGTAAAAACGAGTTCCACGCGTGGAACTGATGAGTTCCACACATGGAACTGGTGAGTTCCACGCGTGGAACTCACTAAAGTTACGTGAGCGAATGAATAAGAGACATACGGGAATGGGGATTCGGGACGTATTGCGTAACTTTGCAAAACGAAACTTACAAACTCAAGAACTTACGAACTCAAGAACTTAAAAACTTAAAAACTTAAAAACTCAAAAACTCAAAAACTCAAAAACTCAAAAACTCAAAAACATGAAACAGACCTTGCTTACCCTCGTACTGCTGCTGGCGGTGTTGGCCAGCCGGGCACAAAGCAAACTCTATCCGCAACTCTTCGACCTGCAGGACGTGACCATCACCAGCGGGCCGTTCCTCCACGCCCAGGAGTTGAACTGCCGCGTGCTGCTGCAGTACGACCTGGGCCGCCTGATGCAACCCTACGAGAACCAGGCCGGACTGGCGGAGAGCGGCAAACCGTTCGAGAACTGGGGCGGCACGTACGGACTGCAGGGCCACGTGGGCGGGCACTACATCTCGGCCCTGGCCATCTCCTACGCCTCGTGCCGCGACGAGGCCACGCGGGCGCAACTGAAGGAGCGCATGGACCGCTTCGTCCACCGACTGAAGGAGTGCCAGGACGCCTGGGACGCCAAGGGCATAGAGGCGATGCGCGGCTACTGCGGTGCCGTGTACAACTCGGAGAAGGTGTGGACCACCCTGGCCGAGGGCAACATGGAGGAGTACTGGCGCTCGTGGGTACCTTTCTATAACGTGCACAAGACGTACGCCGGCCTGCGCGACGCCTGGATGTACGGCGACAGCGAGGAGGCCCGCGAGGTGTTCCTCCGCTTCTGCGACTGGGGCGTGAACCTGATAGCCCGGTTGACCGACGACCAGGTGCAGGGCGTGCTGGGCAACGAGCACGGCGGCATCAACGAGATGTTTGCCGATGCCTACCAGATGACGGGCCAGGCGAAGTACCTGCAGGCCTCGAAGCGCTACGCCCACCGCTGGTTGCTCGACGGCATGGCGGCCAACAACACGTCGACCATAGACAACGTGCATGCCAACACGCAGGTGCCCAAGGTCATCGGCTTCGAACGCACCTATCAGCAGGACGCCTCGGCCAGCAACTACAAGCGGGCGGCCCTGAACTTCTGGAACAACGTGGTCGGCCAGCGCACCATAGCCGTGGGCGGCAACTCCATCGCCGAGTGGTTCCCCAACAAGACGCAGTACGGCAACTTCACCACCAGCATCGAGGGCGTGGAGACCTGCAACACCAACAACATGATGAAACTGACCGAGGACCTCTTTGCCGACAGCCACAACTCCCGCTTTGCCGACTTCTACGAGCAGGCCATGTACAACCACATCCTATCGTCGCAACACCCCGAGACGGGCGGCTACGTCTACTTCACCTCGGCCCGCCCGCAGCACTATCGCGTCTACTCGCAGGTCGACCAGGCCATGTGGTGCTGCGTGGGCACGGGCATGGAGAACCACGGCAAGTACGCCGAGTTCGTCTATGCCCACGACGGGGACAACCTCTATGTGAATCTCTTCGTGCCCACCTCGCTGACATGGAAGGAAAAGGGCGTGCGGCTGACCCAGGAGACCGCGTTCCCCTACGAGGCCTCGTCGAAAATCACCATCCGCGAGGGCGGCACCTTCACGCTCTGCATCCGCAAACCATCGTGGTGCAAGGACTTCGCTGTCAGCGTCAACAACTCTCCACTCTCCACGCTTAACTCTCAACTCAGGAACGGCTATCTGCCCATCAGCCGTACGTGGCAGGCGGGCGACGTGGTGGAAATCTCGTTGCCCATGCAGGTCACGCTGCAGCCCCTGCAGAACTACACCGACTATGTAGCCTTCAAGTACGGCCCCATCCTGCTCTCTGCCAAGACGGGCACCGACGACCTGGCAGGCCTCTTTGCCGACGACAGCCGCATGGGCCATGTGGCCAACGGACCGCAGAAGAACCTCTATTCAGCCCCGCTGCTCATCGGCGACCGCAGTCAGTTGGCTGCTGCGGTGGAGATGACCGACGCCTCGAAACTGCAATTCAAAATCAACGGCTACTACAACGACACGAAGTGGAACGACCTCCTCCTGGAACCCTTTGCCAACATCCACGGTGCGCGGTACATGATGTACTGGATGAACGTCGACGGAGAGAAATGGGAGGCCATCAAGGCCGAATTGGAGGCCCAGGAGGCCGCAGCCCAACTGTTGGAGGCCCGCACGCTCGACTACGTGGACACCGGCACGCAGCAGAGCGAGAGCGACCACTACATGCAGCAGACCAACTCGAACAAGGGCGAGTACCAGGGCGAATACTGGCGCGACGGACAGCAGTTCAGTTACCTGATGCAGACCCAGGGCGAGACCCAAGGCGTGACGCTGATGGTGCGCTACTGGGGCGGCGACGCCGGCAACCGCCAGTTCGACATCCTGGTAGGCGGCAAGGTCATTGCCACCGAAAGCCTGACGGGCGGCAAGAGCGAGTTCGTCAACGTCGAGTACCCCGTACCTGCCTCGCTGTTGGAGGGCAAGACGCAGGTGCGCGTGATGTTCCGTGCCAAGAGCGGCAACATCGCCGGCGGCGTCTACTACCTGCGCCTGCTGCGGTCGGAGGAGGCCGCCACCCGGGTCGCAAACCCTAATCGGGCCTTCGAGTACGGGCCGCAACTCGAAGGCACCTACGACCTCTGCGGCCGAAAAGGAACCTTCCTCCGCTCTGCGCTCTCCACTCTCCACCATCAAAAAGGAATATACATCCATAACGGGAAGAAATTTATAAAATAACGCATAACGAAAATGAAAAGAATCATTACGGCAGCGCTGTTGGTATGTTCGCTGGCAGCAGGCGCACAGGAAGAAACGGTGCCCACCTTCCGCACCTGGGCACCCACCGCCCCGAAGGGCTGGAACTCGTGGGACTGCTACTACTCCTGCGTGAACGAAGAGTCAGTCAAACCGTCCCAGCCCATGGTGCCCGACTGCTGCGCATCGAGTCCAAACAGTTGCGTACGGCAGTTCAGTCCCCTGTCGATAAGCGCCCTTTCGTCGACGCCGTCCAGGACACGTACACGCTGGACGGCAAACCCATCGCTACTGACAAATTGTACAAAGGCATATACATCACAAATGGCAAGAAAATCCTGATCAAGCAATGAACCGACACCTATTATTACTCTTTACATTCTACATTGTACATTCTACATCCATTCCCGCCCAGCAGCCTCTGCGCATCCAGTCGGACACCTACACTCCCGACCCGGCTCCCGTAGTCTCGGGCAAGCGCCTCTACGTCTTCACCGGTTGCGACATGGACACGGCCACATACTTCCGCATGCCCCAGTGGCAAGTGTTCTCCACCCGCGACATGAAGCACTGGCGGCGCGAAGGCCGTCCGATGACCACGGCCGTCTTCCAGTGGGCGCGCCAGGGCGACAATGCCTGGGCCTCACAAGCCATCGAGCGCAACGGGCGCTGGTACTGGTACGTGGCCGCGGAGGACACCACCAACCACCTGCACGGCATCGGCGTGGCCACGGCCCAGCAGCCCAGCGGTCCCTGGAAGGATGCCATCGGCCGACCGCTCATCCCCGGCGCCATGGGCTTCATCGACCCCACGGTCTTCATCGACGACGACGGACAGGCCTACCTCTTCTGGGGCAACAACGGACTATGGTATGCCAAACTGAACGAGGACATGACAAGCATTGACACCACCTTCGGGACAGGCGGAATCCGCGACATGCGCCAGATGCTGGACGACGAGGCCCAGTTCGGCCCCCGGCGCATGAAGCACGACTGGCAGTTGAACAAGAAGGTGCTGAAGACGAACTTCGAGGAGGCGCCCTGGGTCTACAAAATCGGCGACACCTACTATCTAGAGTATGCCGCAGGTGGCGTGCCCGAACACTGGGCCTACTCCACGGCCAAGAGCATCCACGGCCCGTGGACCTACCAGGGGCGCATCACCGACGAGTCGCCCGGCTCGTTCACCATCCACGGAGGAACGGTCGACTTCCGCGGCAAGTCGTATCTCTTCTATCACGACGGCCTGCTCTCCGGCGGAAACGGTTTCCGCCGCTCGACGGCCATCCGTGAGTTCCAGCGCAAGGCCAATGGCGGTATACCTTTTATTAATATAAATCAATGAAGAGTGTCATGGCGGTCTTGCTAATGGCTATTTCAGTCGAGTGCCCGCCAGGGTGTATTCCTCATAGCCCTTCCGTATCACAAGGCGGCCGTCGCGCCACACCTTGCGGTGGCCGTCACTGGCCGACGGCGTGGGCGAACTGACAATGTCCGGCTCGTCGGAATCGGAATTCTGCCAGATGCGGACGTACTCCACGTCCATCTCGTAGGTGAACGACGGGTCGGGGGCTTCGCTGTCCCACCATGTGTTCATCCCCAGGGCCTGGTCGAGGATGATGTAGTATGCCTTGTTGTAAGGGAACTGCCACTTTTCGTAGTCGGGATGGGCGGCGAGGTCGAGCGTCGCGTCCTTGGCGTAGCGGAACACTTGCCGCCCGTCGCAGTAGAACGTGAGCGAAAGCTTGTCCCAACGGAGCGAATAGACATGCCAGTCGGACGAAGCCGACAGGTTTCCGCTGTAGGTATAGGTCTTGCCCACGGGCTTATCGTATCGCGCTCCCAGGTGCACGGTGCTCCACACGGTGCTGCTGGTCCCTATTTGTTCCATGATGTCAATCTCGCCGCAGTTGGGCCAGCCGTCGCTCTGGTCAACGGGCATCATCCAGACGGCAGGGAAGTTCGACTGGTGAGGGAGGCACTTAGCCTTGACCTCGAAGATTCCGTACCTGTAGCCCTGCTTCATCTCCACTCCGCTGGTGACGAAGCCGTCGGCCGTCCCGTCGGTACTCACGGCCAGCATGTGCAGGTGGCCCTCCTGGGGCCGGTGCACCCGGGCGCGCTCCTCGTCCGTCGTTCCCATGCGCTTGTTCCATGTCGACGTAGCCTTGGGGCTGTACCTCCAGTGGCGCTCCAGCGACTCGCGGTCCACGAAGTCGCCCGTGCAGTTGGCTAGGGCCTCCTCGTCCAGGTCGAGCAACGAGGCGGCACGCTCGGCGGTCTCCGACGAGTAGACGAGCCGGTAGCCGCGTACGTTGATTTGGGCGAACGCCTGTGTGGCACACAACACTACGATGGTCAGCACCATCATGCTTTTTCTTCTCTCCGACATAGGCAGTAGATGTTTATTCTAACGCAAATGTACGGATTCGGTTCCACTTTGCCAAATTTTACGGCAAAAATGTCGAGCGAAGGCTTCAGAGATACAATAATGGGTGCATTATGAAACCCCAGGGATGCTGGAATATGGAAATATTTGCGTAACTTTGCAGCGATAATCGTAAACCTATAAAACAATATCGCATGAAGAAAACGTTATTCCTTATTCTGTTGCTGGCCGTGGGCATAGCCGCCCATGCCGAGCACACCACCATCGAGACTCCGAAGGGCGCAGTCAGCGTGGAGTTCCTCTCGCCCCGGATTGTGCACGTAGTGAAGACACAGAAGGCCGACAGTCCCGTGGCGGCGAGCCTCGTGGTGACGATGAAGCCGGAGGCCGTGGCCGTAAAACGGACCGAAGCCGCCGCTGGCACCACGTTGAGCAGCCGGACATTGAGCGTGTCCGTCGACGCAAAGACGGGCCGCGTGACCTTCCGCGACCGACAGGGAGAGACCCTGCTTGCCGAGGGCGACTGGCAACTGACGCCGCTAACCACTGCACTGGACAAGGGCTGCGTGCGCGCCAAGGCCAACTTCCAACTGGACAAGGACGAGCCCATCTACGGCATCGGACTGATGGAGAACCACAAGATGAACCAGCGCGGCGAGCACCGGCGCATGATGCAGTCGAACCTGGAGGACTTCCAGAACGTATTCCAAAGCCTGAAGGGCTATGCCCTGTTCTGGGACAACTATTCGCCCACGCAGATTGACGATACGCCCGAGCAGGGGCTGACGCTGGACTCGGAGGTGGGCGACGCCATCAGTTACTACTTCATGTACGGCCAGTCGGCCGACGGGAACATCGCCCTCATCCGCCAACTCTCGGGCGACGTGCCCATGCTGCCCCTGTGGAGTTATGGCTTCTGGCAAAGCCGCGAGCGCTACAAGAGTCAAAAGGAACTGACGGAGGTGGTGGACAAGTATCGCCAACTGGGCGTGCCCCTGGACGGCATCATCATGGACTGGCAGTACTGGGACTCGAACTATCTGTGGAACGCAATGGAGTTTCTGAACCCCGAGTTCCCCAAAGCCAAGGACATGATTGACCACGTGCACCAGCAGAACGTCCACTTCGCCATCAGCATCTGGCAGAGTTTCGGCCCGCACACCAAGGCCTTCCGAGAGATGAACGACCGGGGTCTGCTCTTCAACTTCGAGACCTGGCCACAGAGCGGACTGCCGACGTGGCCCCCACGCATGGACTACCCCAGCGGCGTGCGCGTCTACAAGCCCTACACCGAGGAGGCCCGCGACATCTACTGGAAGCACCTGACCCGCCTCTTCGACCTGGGTTGCGACGTGTGGTGGATGGACTCCACCGACCCCGACCATCACTCCTATAAAGAATCGGACCTGGACGAAGAGGCCCTGCCCGGCACCTCGTACCGCAAGGTGCGAAACGCCTTCCCCCTGGCCTGCGTGCAGGGCGTGTATGAGCACCAGCGACAGGCCACCGACCAGAAGCGCGCCATGATACTGACCCGCTCGGGATTCGCCGGACAGCAGCGCTATGCCTCAAATGTCTGGACGGGCGACGTGCGCAGCGACTGGCCCACCCTGCGCAACCAGATTCCCATGCTGCTGAACTTCTCGCTGACAGGCAACCCGCACACCAACACCGACATCGGCGGTTTCTTCTCGGGGTCCTACAACCGCTCGTACGGCGACAACGCATCGGGCGCCCGCAACCCGCAGTTCCAGGAACTGTACGTCCGCTGGATGCAGTTCGGCGCCTTCTGCCCCATGATGCGCTCCCACGGCACCGAGACCTACCGCGAACTCTACTACTTCGGCAAGGCGGGCGAACCCGTCTACGACGCCCTGACAGCGGCCATCAAACTGCGCTACCGCATGCTGCCTTATATCTACAGCACGGCCTGGGACGTGACCCGGAACCGCGGCACGTTCATGCGCGCTCTGTGGATGGACTTCGCCGACGATGCCCAGACCCACGACATGAAGGATGAGTTCCTCTTCGGCCGCAACCTGCTGGTGGCCCCTATCGTGGAGGCACAGTACACGCCGGAGAAGCGCATGGCCTTCGACGAGATGAGCGGCTGGAACCGGAAGGAAGGAACCAGCGACGGCCCACAGACCGGCAGCATCGACTTCACACAGACGAAGTCCACCACCGTCTACCTGCCGAAAATGAGAAATGGAGAAAATGAGAAAATGAGAAATGGGACTCGCTACGCGCTTGGCTCGTCCAAGAAATGGTACGACTTCTGGACGGGCAAGGTCTACGACGGCGGTCAGCAGATGACGCTGCCCAGCACCATCAGCACCATTCCCCTCTTCGTCCGCGCAGGCAGCATCATCCCGCTGGGAGGCGACATCCAATCGACGGCCGACCGCGACTGGTCGCAGTTGGAGTTGCGCGTCTACCCTGGCGCCGACGGCCAGTTCACCCTCTACGAGGACGACGGCGAGACGTACGACTACGAAAAGGGAGCATACACCGAGATTCCCATCACCTGGAACGACAAGCGCCGCACGCTCTCCCTGGGCAAACGGTTGGGAAACTTCGCTGGAGCCATCGAGAGCCGCCAGTTCAGCATCGTCCTGCCCGACGGCACACAGAAAACGGTTACCTATAAAGGTAAGGCCGTACAGGTGAAACTGTGAGAATGAGAAATTGAGAAAATGAGAAAATGAGAGAATGAGAAAATGAGTTTGCCCTGGAGTCGCGTTACTCCGGGGCAAATTCGTTTCCAGTCCAGCGATAGCGAAGGGGGCGGAGATAGCGGCGCGAGAGTTTCTTCTCATCCTCGGCCAACTCGTCGACGGAGAGCGTGAGCGTGAACAGAGGCTCGGAAGGACTGACCGTGACCTCCACCAGCCGCAGGTCGTCCAGTGAGCGCTGGGCGTAGTCCACGTCGTGGGCCACGGAGTCGGGCGACGCGGCAAAGAAGTCCGCCGTCGCGGGCACAGGCAAATCCAGCCAGTAGAGCCGCTGCCACTGGGTGTTGTAGAAGGCGACGCGGCTGTCGCGCCCGGGTGCGACAAGGGTCTGTATGAGGCAGATGACCGTGACGCTATCGCTAGTCTCCAGGAGTTTCATCTCCGCCGTGCTCGACTTCGACAAGGTCAGCCGCAGATAGGATTCGGTGAGCGTGTCCAGGCGGGCATAGTCGTTGAAGCGATTGCGCACCTTGGCCTCCATGTGGTTCTGGTAGAAGTCCACCATGTCGTGGCGATTGCGCTCGGTGAGCAGGGGGAAGATGCTATCGGGCATCGAGGTGAAGACGTCGGATATTGAAGATTGAAGATTGAAGGTTGAAGATTGAGCATACGCCAAAGGGCATGACGCGAAACTCAATACCATGAAAAAACAATATAAACAAAATTTCTTATACATAATTACACGATTCCATTTTCAATATTCAATATTCAATCTTTAATCTTCAATTTTCAATCTATTTCGTCCCCAGATAAAGGAATAACATACCCAGAAGTACGAGGGCCAGGTCGACGGCCTTCGAGCGGAGGTTCTTTTCGCGGAAGACAAGGGCGCCCACGGCGAAACTGACCACCACACTGCCGCGCCGCACCATCGAGACGACGCTGATCATGGCCCCGTCGAGGCTGAGGGCATAGAAGTAGGCGAAGTCGGCGGCAGAGAGGAAGAGACTGACGAGTATGATGTATCTTAAGGAGCAAGGGACAAGAGAGAAGGGGGGCCTTGCCCCTTTCCCCTTAACTAAAACTATCCCCATCAGGAGGCACTGGTAGAAGTTGTAGTAACTCTGCACCGTCATGCGGTTCAGCCCCACCCCACCGGCTTCGGGGGCGGCCATGAGGTATTTGTCGTAGAGTCCGCTGACAGCCCCCAGCACGGCGGCCAGCACAGTGAGCGCTATCCAGCGGTTGTGGCGGAAGTCGATGCCCTCCTTCTTGCCGCTCCGGCTGAGCATGTAGAAACTGAGTATGGCCAGCAGGACGCCCACCCACTGGTAGAGGTTCAGCCGTTCGCCGAACAGGAGCAGGGCACCCAGCAAGACCATAACAGGCCGCGTGGCGTTGATGGGGCCGACGAGGGTCAGGGGCAGGTACTTCATGCCGTAGTAGCCGCAAAGCCACGAGGACAGGACAATCAGGCACTTCAGCACAATGTAGCGCTGCACCTCCCAACCGCCAAAGGGCACATCGGGCCGCAGGGCAACGGGCAGGAAGATGAGCGAGCAGAACAGCGTGTTGAGGAAGAGAACGGGCACAACAGGATTCCCCTGCAATGCCTTCTTTTTACAGACATCGTAGAAGCCCAGAAGCGCGGCGCTGAGGAAAGCAAAGATGAGCCAGGTCATATTATTTCAGTTCCTCCTGAGAAACATAAGACTTATAACTCACATCCACGAGGAACAGGGCATGCCCGGGCACACTCTCGCCTGCCGAGCAGCGGTCTTTCCGCTCGATGACCCGGCAGAACTCGTCCACCGTCATGCGGCCGCGGCCCACCTCCACGAGGGTGCCCACGATGGCGCGCACCATGTTTCGGAGGAAGCGGTTGGCCGTGATGGTAAAGCGCCACGTACCCGGATCCAGTTCTTCCCAGCGGGCCTCGGTGATTCGACAGAGGTTCGTCTTCGTATCGGTCTGGGTCTTCGAGAAACTGGTGAAGTCCTCGTAGTCGAGCAGTCGGCGGGCGGCCTCATTCATGCGCCGGAAGTCGAGGGGAAAGGTCACCTGCCAACTGTAGTGACGCAGGAAGGGCGCCTTGCGCGTGTGTATATAATATTGATACGTGCGCGCGATGGCCGAGAAGCGGGCGTGCATGTCGTCGGCCACGGGCCAGATGCGGTCGACGGCGATGTCGGGTGGCAGGAGTTTGTTCAGTTTATACGTGAGTTGGGCACAGTCCAACTCCACGGGGCTGTCCATGTGGGCCACCATCATGCGGGCATGGACGCCGGCATCCGTCCGTCCGGCTCCCACCACCTCGACGGACTGGCGCAGGAGCGTGGACAGGCCCCCTTGCAGGGTTTCCTGCACGCTCACGCCGTTGGGTTGAATCTGCCAACCGTGATAGGCGGTGCCGTCGAAACTCAGTTGAAGGAAATAGCGCACCTCAACACCTCAATTTCTCATTCTCGCAATTTCTCATTTTCCCTATGCCGCACAGAGCAACAGTATGATGAGTTGTGCCGTCAGGATGCGCAGGAACATGCTCAAGGGATAGACCGTAGAGTAGCCCACGGCTGGCGCATCGTTACCGGCCGTCTGGTTGGCATAGGCCAGTGCTGGCGGGTCGGTGGTGGAACCGGCAATGAGGCCCATCAGGGTGAAGTAGTTCAGTTTGTAGCGCAGACGGGCCACGGTGCCCACGATGAGGATGGGCAGGACGGTGATGAGGAAGCCGCACCAGACGTAGGTGAGTCCGTCGCCGGCCACCACAGTGTCCCAGAACGAGGCTCCGGCCTTGATGCCCACACTGGCCAGGAACAGCACGAGACCTATCTCGCGCAGCATCAGGTTGGCGCTCGTCGTGGTGTAGGCCACCAGATGGGCCCGATAGCCAAAGCGACCGACCAGGATGGCAATAATCAGCGGGCCACCGGCCAGACCGAGTTTCACGGGCGTCGGGATGCCGGGGATGGCGATGGGCATCATGCCGAAGATGATGCCGACCAGGATGCCGACGAAGATGGTGGAGAGGTTGGGATGGTCGAGGCTCTTGACGGAGTTGCCCATCATCTGCGCCACGCGGTCAACGGCGTCCTCGGGACCCACGACGACAATCTTGTCGCCCACCTGCATGCGCAGGTTGCGGTCGGCATAGAGGTTCATGCCGTTGCGGCGGATGCGGGTCACGTTCACGCCGTACACCGAACTGAAGTGCAGCGAGCCGAACGTCTTGCCGTTCATGCTGGGCTGGGTGACCAGGATGTGCTTGCTCACCAGAGGCACGTCCTGCTCCTCCCACTCCACTTCGCACAGTTCGCCGATGAAGGCCGTGATGGCCTCGGCGGCGTCCTCGGCACAGACGATGAACATCTTGTCGCCCTCGTGCAGGATGGTGTCGCGGTTGGGGATGCTGACGTGGCCCTCGTGCAGGATGCGGCTGACCACGAAGTCGCGGCCCAGGAATTGGCTCACCTGCAGCAGTGTGCGTCCGTCCAGGGCGCGGTTCATCACCTGCAGGGTCATCTTGTGGGGCTTGGCGTGGGGATTCTCGGCACGCTCCTGCTCCAGTTGTTCCTGCTCCTTCTTCAGTTTCACGCCACATATCATGCGGATGGCGATGGTGGCCAGGATGATGCCCACCACGCCCAGGGGATAGGCGCAGGCATAGCCGTTGGCAATGGGGGGAGCATCGGCACCGAAGACGGTGGCGCAGGCTTCGTTGGCCGCACCGAGGCCGGGGGTGTTGGTGATGGCACCGCACAGCACACCGACCATCATGGCCAGGTTCCGTGCGTTCTCGCCCACGATGGCCCCGCCGTTCCAGAAGACCAGGAAGTAGAGGCCGATGCAGCAGGCCACGTTCAAGAGGATGATACTGACGGCCATCATGTTCATCTTGATGCCCGAGTCGCGCAGGCTCTCGAAGAAGCCCGGGCCTACCTGCAGGCCGATGCAGTAGACGAACAGGATGAGACCGAAGTCCTGGATGTAGGTGAGAATGTTCGTTGTTCCCGTCAGGCCCAGGTGCCCGGCCAGGATGCCGGCGAAGAGCACAAAGGTGACACCCAGCGAGATGCCGAAAATCTTGATGCGTCCGAGCGCAATGCCCAGCGAGATGACGGCCGCGTAGAGCAGCACGATGTGGGCAATGGAGTCGGAATCTGTAAAGAGATTAATTAACCAATCCATACTGACATTTTACGATTTGACGAATGACATTTATATGTTTCCGTCTGCAAAGGTACAAAATAATTGCGAAACACGCATTATGTGGGGCAAAAAATAAGATTACTAATCTTATGGCTGGAAGATTACTAATCTTATGGCCGGAAGATTACTAATCTTATCTGCGAAAAATTACTAACCCTATTTCCGGCACCCTAAAATGGACGTATAAGGCGAATAATAAGGACGATTATTTCCTCATGTGCACCTTTTTTATTATTTTTGCCGCAAAATCGACCCAACTAACTGACCTCATGAAGAAAACAGCTCTCATTTTTTCGCTCATGCTGCTCATGGTGGCCCTGCCCGCCGGAGCACAGCGCCTCCAGCAGAAGACGGGGCGCGGCGTAGTGGTAGTGAAACGTAACGGCACCAGCCGCACCGGCGACGGCGGCAGCGGGGCACTGGCCTCGTGGCGCAAATTGGCCCAGGAACCCGAAGGCACCACCTACAACCTCTATCGGCGGGCCGCGGGGACTACGGAATACACCAAGGTGAACACCTCACCGCTGACGAAGACGAACTTCTCGGTATCGACCTCCCTGCTGAAGGACGGCACCGAGTTTGCCGTCAGTGCCATCGTGGACGGCGTGGAGGGCGAAAAGAGCAATCCCTTCCTTTATAAGACACGCGCGTGGGACAACGTCTGGTTCGACTTCGACTTCGACAACAAAGTGCTGAAGCGCGACGACTACCGCACCAAGTATGTCTGGCCCATGGACCTCGACGGAAACGGCGAGTTCGATGCCGTGGTCGTGGACCGCCTGTTTGCCGGAGCCACGGGAGGCGACGATGCCGAGGACCAGGGTGACAACACGGCCACTACCAGCCACAAGATTCAGGCCTACCGACTCGACGGCGCCCTGCTCTGGACCGTCGACATGGGCCCGAACGTGAACATCTGCGCCGGGCAGAACGACATGCTGCTGGCCTACGACATCAACTGCGACGGCCGTTGCGAGGTCATCATCCGCTCGTCGGACGGCACCCGCTTCTGGGACAAGGTCAACGAGACGTGGGGCACCTACGTGGGCGGCAGCACGACGGGCGATACCGACAAGGACGGCATCACCGACTACCGCTCGCAGACGGTGAAGAATCCGCCCTTCTACATCTCCGTCATCGACGGACAAACGGGCGCCGAACTGCACCACAACGAACTGAAGTACAGCGAACTCAGCGAAGGCAACGGCGGCGACAACTACGGCAGGAACAACCGCTCTAGTTACATGAACTTCGGCTATGGGGCTATGGAGGGACACTACGGCATCGCCTACCTCGACGGCATCCACCCGTCGCTCATCATGGAATGCGAGGACCGCACCACCGACAAAAACCACCACGGCTACATCCTGACCTGGGACTTCGACTGGGCAGGCGGCCAGCCGTCGAACTGGCACCACAGCCACACGTGGGTGCGCAACCCGGTGCGCCCCTGGTGTGCCGAGTTCCACCAGATACGCATCCTCGACAGCGACGGTGACGGTTGCGACGAGATGTGGGCCGGCGGCTATGGTGTGAATCCCGCCCAAGGCCGCTTCACCTCGACGGGACTGGAGCACGGCGACCGCTTCATCCTGAGCGACATCGACCCCGACCACCCCGGCATCGAGGGCTACGCCATACAGCAGAGCGCCCTGCTTGGCCAGTGTCTCTACGACGCTCGCACGGGCCAGCGCATCAAGGATTGGTACCTGCCCTCGGTCTTCGACGTGGGCCGCGGCGCGTGCATGGACATCGACGCCTCGCACAAGGGCTACGAGATATACAGTTTCACCGACGACTACATCTACGACTGCAAGGGCGATGCCACGGGCGAGACACGCTCGCAGTGGGGCATCTCGACCTGCTTCGAGGGCT
Organism: Bacteroidaceae bacterium; assembly: GCA_017444005.1. GTDB lineage: Bacteria > Bacteroidota > Bacteroidia > Bacteroidales > Bacteroidaceae > Physcousia. Next base: position 15,066 of record JAFSXQ010000134.1, read on the forward strand.
TCTGGTGGAACGGCGACCTGCTACGCGAGGAACTCTCCTCGCCCGGCGGTAGCGGATGGGGCACGAACCTGATGGTGACCACCGTACGCGGCAAGGCACGCCTCATCGAGTTCTCCCGCGAGTCCAGTTGGGGCACGATGGGCGGCACCGGCACACGTCCGGCCTTCATGGGCGACATCACGGGCGACTGGCGCGAGGAGGTCATCCTGGCCAAGCAGAGCGACGACCACAGCACGGGCCTCACGGGCTACTCCACCAACCTGCCCACCAACTACAGCATCTACTGCCTGCAGCAAGACCCGCACTACCGCCTCGACTGCACCACGCGCGGCTACTACCAGCACCCCAACACGGGCTTCTACCTCGGTGCAGGCATGCCTCTGCCCCCGTTGCCTCCCGTCTTCGAGGCCGACCTGCGCTGGCAGGGAGGCGCCTGGACCAACGGCTTCACCTCCTACGACCAGACCACGTCGCAGGCCTATGCCGACGGCAAGAGCATCCTGTTCGACCTGTCGGGCGACAACAGCAAGTCTATACGGCTACCCTACGCCATAAAGCCTTCGACGACCTATTTCATCAACCCGCGCAATCACGACTATTCCCTTGAGGGCGACATTGCAGGCGAGGGCGACATCGTCAAGTCGCAACTGGGCACAACCACCATCCAGGGTAACCTGACCACCACGGGCACCACGTTCATCAGCGAGGGCACGCTGGCCGTAAACGGCAGCATAGCCGGTCCCGTGGAACTGCGGGCCAAAGGAACACTGGCAGGCGACGTGACACTAAAGGACACCATCACCTTCGAGGGCGCACTGAACTACGAGGGCTGCCGACTGCAGCCCGGCGAGGATGGTTTTGGAACAATCACTTTCAAGAAAAACGTGACACTACCGGGCAACGTCTATCTGGAAGTAGGAATTGAACGGCTACAACCAGACTGCGAGGATTGCCCTGATTGGTATGTCTCAGGCT
>JAFSXQ010000135.1 GCA_017444005.1 Bacteroidaceae bacterium
GTCGGCATCGAAGCGGTGGGGATAGAAGGCGTCGGCGGCCTTCATGTACTCGCCGCCGTTGATGCCCGAGTTCAGGTACCACTCGCCCTGGGCAAAGGTGCTGTAGATGCCCCAGTGGAGGAAGATGCCGAAGCGGAAGCCCTCGAACTCGTGGCGGCGCTGCAGGTTCTCCGGCGTGGGGACGTACTGGGCGAAGGCAATATGGAAGATTGAAAATTGAAGATTGAAGATTAAGAGCAGGAGGATGCGTTTCATAGATATTGAAGAATTGAAAACTTAAAAACTTACGAACTTAAGAACTTTACATTCATTAATGTTGCAAAGTTAAGACAAATTTGTCTCATTGCGTGCATTCTTGCATGGAAATTTACGATTAAGTGGTGTAAATAAGGAAAATAATTCGTAATTTAGCGACAAATTTCGATGCGAACAAACGTAACCAATACACATACGAATCATGAAACGCAAGCATTTGTTAGCACTGGCCCTGACCTTGACCAGCATGGCCCAGGCACAGACCCTGAAAGAATGGGACGACGTGAACGTGAACAGTCTGAACCGACAGCGGGCGCACACGCTGGACGTGCCCATGCAGAGCGCCGAGGCGGCCGCTGCGGCCTACACTCCGACCAACGCCCTGGAGGCTTCGCCCTACGTGCTGAGCCTGGACGGAACGTGGAAGTTCCGCTGGGTGGGCACGCCCGAGCAGGCCAGCAACACCTTCTACCGGGACGACTTCGACGCCTCGGCGTGGGACAACATCGAGGTGCCCTCCTCGTGGCAGGTCTACGGCATCCGCAACAATAAGGCGTGGGACAAGCCGCTGTACGTCAACACGGGCTACCCCTTCAGTTACAACGACCAGACGTGGAGCGTGATGGCCGACCGCCCGGGATGGTTCACCTACACGGGGACGAAGAAGAACCCCGTGGGCTCGTACCGCCGCGAGTTCACCCTGCCCGAGGCATGGGACGGACGCGACGTGTTCCTGCGCTTCAACGGCTGCGGACACGGCTACTACGTGTGGGTGAACGGCCAGTTCGTGGGCTATGCCGAGGACTCGTACCTGCCCAGCGAATGGAACGTGACGGACAAGGTGCGCCCGGGGGTGAACAACGTGTCGGTGCGCGTGTACCGCTTCACCAGCGGCTCGTTCCTGGAGTGCCAGGACTACTGGCGACTGACGGGCATCACCCGCGACGTCTTCCTGTGGAGCGCACCGAAGACCCGCATCCACGACTTCTTCTTCCGCACCACATCGCTGAGCGCCGACAACACCGAGGCGGCGGCCAGCCTGACCGTGAGCATCGGCGGACAGAAGCCCTCGGGCACCACGCTGACGGCTGAACTGAAGGACGGCGCACAGGTGCTGGCCTCGAAGAGCGTGAGCGTGACGAAGACGGGCGACGTGAACATCGCGATGGAGAGACTGTCGGGCATCACCCCGTGGAGCGCCGAGCAGCCCAAACTCTACGACCTGGTGCTGACCCTGAAGAAGGGCTCGACCGCAACCGACGTGCGCGCCCTGAAGGTGGGCCTGCGCACGGTGAGCGTCCGTAAGGACGGTGCCCTGCTGGTGAATGGCAACCGCGTCGTCTTCCACGGTGTGGACCGCCACGACATCAGCGAACGGGGCGGACGCACCCTGACGAAGGAGGAGATGGAGACCGACCTGCTGCAGATGAAACGCCTGAACGTGAACGGCATACGCACCAGCCACTACCCCAACAATCCCTACATCTACGACCTGTGCGACCGCCTGGGCCTGTACGTGCTGGCCGAGGCCAACGTAGAGTGTCACGGAAACATGGGCCTGTCGAGCCAGGAGGCCTTCCGCCCGGCTATGGTGGAGCGCTCCGTGCGCCACGTGCTGACGCTGCGCAACCACCCGGCCATCGTCATCTGGAGCGCCGGTAACGAGAGCGGCGGCGGCGACAACTTCCGCACCGTCATGGACAGCATCAAGGCCCTCGACCCCACCCGACTGACCCACTACGAGGGCAACAGCACGTGGAGTTCGGTGACGAGCACGATGTATGCCAACGTGGGATTCATCGAGAGCACCGGACGCGACCGCCTGAACGACTACAATAACGGAAAGACGGGCATACGCCCGCACGTGCAGTGCGAGAACACCCACGCTATGGGCAACTCGATGGGCAACCAGCGCGAGTTCTTCGAACTGTACGAGAAGTACCCCGCCCTGTGCGGCGAGTTCGTGTGGGACTGGAAGGACCAGGGCCTGAAGATGAGCGCATCGGGACGGCAACTCACCTTCGAGGCCAAGGGACGCGCCCTGAAGACGGACGTCGTCTCGACCCTCGACCCCAAGAAGGGTGAGTACTGGGCCTACGGCGGCGACTACGGCGACAACCCCAACGACGGCAACTTCTGCTGCAACGGCGTGGTGCTGGCCGACAACGCCCCGACGGCGAAGAGTTACAACATGAAGAAGATATACCAGCCCGTGGACTTCAAACTGAAAAGCGCCGAGGCGGGCACCTTCACCCTGACGAGCAAACTGCAACAGCGCGTGCTGGACGACGTCGACATCGCCTACACGATTGAGGAGGACGGCATCGAGGTGGCCAAGGGACGTCTGGACGACGTGCGCCTGGGCATCGGCGAGAGCACCGACGTGACCATAGCCGAGGTGAAGAACATCGTGGCCAATCCGGCCAAGCCCCAGGCCGAGTACTTCATCCGCTTCTCGGCCACGCAGAAGCAGGCCACGGAATGGGCCGACGCGGGCTTCGAAGTGGCATCGGAGGGCATACAACTGCGCGAGGCCACCGGCCGGCAGCCCTACGCATCGGCCAGCAACCAACAGTTGACCACCTCGGGCACCAGCGCCAATATCAAGGTTTCGGGCGAGGACTTCGCCATCGTGTTCCGCGACGGCCTGCTGCAGAGTTACACCCTGGGCGGTAGGCAGTTGCTGGCTGCACCGCTCACGTTCCGTGCCTTCCGCGTGCCCACCGACAACGAGGGCGGCAAGGCCTCGACCTACGACGCCCTGGGCCTGCGCGACCTGACCCTGACGCCCGGCAAGTGGGAAGTGACGAAGGACGAGGACGGACGAAGCGTGACGCTGGACATCACCAACACGTACAAGGGCGCCGGCGAGACGACGTTCACCGTGCAGCAGCACTTCCTGGTGCTGAACGACGGTACGGTTGTGGTGAACATCATGGCAGACCCCAGTTGCAAGGGGGCCGAACTGCCCCGACTGGGCATGCGCACCGAACTGCCCAAGGGCACGGAGACCCTGCGCTGGCTGGGACGCGGCCCGTGGGACAGTTATCGCGACCGCATGGACGTGACCCACGTGGGCCTGTACCACAGCACGGTGGACGAGCAGTGGACCAACTTTGTGAAACCGCAGCACACGGGCAACAAGGAGGACGTGCGCTGGATGGCCCTGACCAACGACGAGGGACGCGGCATGCTGTTCGTGGCCCCCGAACGGATGGCGGCCAGCGCCGGACACTGGCGTGAAGAGGAAATCTACACCAACCGCAACGACCGCAAGAAGCACCCCAACGAGGTCACCTTCTGCCAGCAGACGGTGGTGAGCCTGGACGCCTACCAGCGCGCACTGGGCAACAACAGTTGCGGCCCCGACGTGCTCGACAAGTACAAGATACGGGCCGACAAGACCCTGTTCTCGTTCCTGATGATGCCCATCGCCGAGACACAGACCGACCAGCAACTGGCCGAACGGGCCCGCGTGGCATCGCCCGTGTGCTCGGCCGTGGAAATTAGCGCCAGCAAAGGCACCGTGACGCTGACGACCACCGACAAGGACGCCACCATACGCTATACGGTGGACGGCGGCGAGGAGAAGGTGTACACGGCTCCCTTCAAACTGACGAAGGGCGGCACCGTGCGCGCCTACAGCACGGCCCCGAACCGCCGGCCCAGCCTCGTGAACGAACAGGTGATAGGCATGTACGTAGACAAGAGCAAGTGGACCATACTGAGCGTGAGCAGCGAACAGGGCGGAAGCGAGGCGGCCAAGAACGTCATCGACGAGAACCCCTCCACCATCTGGCACACGCAGTACAACCCGCAGAAGCCCACGTGCCCCCACGAAATCGTGGTGGACATGAAGAAGTACTACAAGGTGGCGAAGTTCGTCTATCAGGGACGTGAGGACATGACCAACGGACGCATCGCCAACTACGAGTTCTACGTCAGCAGCAGCCCCTCGGTGTGGGGCGCACCCGTGGCCAGCGGCACGCTGCAGAACAACTCGGAGGTGCAGGAGATTGACGTTCCGTCGCGCCCCGTCGGCCGGTACTTCCGGCTGATTGTGCAGTCGACACACGACAATCAGGGCTACGCCTCGGCAGCCGAACTGGGCATCATTCCCGAGGAGGAGGCCAGCAAGCCCGACGTGCCGACAGCCGCCTTCAACACGTCGACAACCAGTTACTACTACCTGCGCCACAAGACCTCGGGCCTCTACCTGCACTACGTGACGGGCAAGAGCGAGGATGCCTTCGCCCTGGGCAAGGTGACGGAAGACAACCTGGAGGACTACAGTTACCAGTTTCAGTTCGGCAAGGTCGGCAAGTACACGGCCTACTACACCCTGAAGACGCGCCAGCCCGCACGCCAGATGACGGTGAGCGGCTGGCACGTGAACGGCACGGAGGCGTTCAGCGCCACGGAGCATGCCAACTGGATGCTGGTGGAGCAACTGGCCGAGGGCACCATCCGCCTGCGCGGCGCCGAGCACGGCATGGAGTACCTGAACTTCGACAAGACCACAGCCGGCTCCCTCGTCTATGCCAACAAGAAGACGGGGGCCGAGTTCGAGGTCATCCGCCAGGCCAACATCGGCGACGTTGTGCCCGTGGCGAACGTGCGGATTGACGACGGCGGCAACGCTACCGTCTACGACCTCAGCGGACGCAAGGTGGCCACGCCCCACCTGAACAAGGGCATCTACATCACGCAGCACGGCGGGGAAGCCAAGAAACGCTCTGTCCGTCCCTGAAAGTGGGCAAAATAGTGAAAATGTTTGGTGGGTTCAGTAAAAGGTGCTATCTTTGCAACAGATTAAAATGAAGATGAAAAGCATAGCATCTACAGGCAACCAGATATTGCAGAAACGTGTCGCAATATACCTCTTTCTATTAATAGTATGCAACCTGACGGCCGCCGCACAGGCGCTACCGACGCTGCGGGTGCTGACCATCGGCAACTCGTTCTCCGAGGACGCCGTGGAACAGAACCTCTACGAACTGGGACGCGAGGCGGGCTACAACCTGATTATCGGTAACGCCTACCGGGGCGGGCAGGGATTGCAGTCGCACTGGAACGTCGTCACGCAGGGCGAGGCGGCATTCGAGTACCGCAAGGTGGTGGACGGCAAGCGCACTAACCGCAAGGGCGTGCTGCTGGACAGCATCATCGTGGACGAACCGTGGGAGATCATCACCCTGCAGCAGGTGAGCCAGGACGCCGGTCTGTACAGCACCTACGATCCTTACCTGCAGGAACTGCTGCACCACGTCCAGAAGACGGCAACGGCAAAGCAGATCCGCTTCGGCTTCCACCAGACCTGGGCCTACGCCCGAAATGCGACGCACAAGGGGTTTGCCAACTACGGCAACGACCAGGGACGCATGTACCAGAACATCGTCGGCGCCGTGGGCCGGGCCTTGAACGACCACACGGAACTCGTCTTCTGCGTGCCCTCGGGAACGGCCATCCAGAACATGCGCACCACCCCGCTGGGCGACCACATGAACCGCGACGGCTACCACCTGGACCTCACTGCCGCACGCTATACGGCGGCCTGCACCTGGCTGGAAGCGCTGACCGGCGTGTCGCCCGTAGGCCTGCAATACCGGCCGAAAGGCATCAGCAGCACCGTAGCACTCATGGCCCAACAGGCGGCGCACGACGCCATACTGCACCCCGACGCCGTGACCGAACAGACCTCGGCACAGCAGTATCTGGACACGTGCCGCATCTCCGTCTTCGGTTCGTCCGTTGCCCGCGGAACGGGGGCTGCCAACGACCAAGGGTACGCCTACCAGTACGGCCAGTTGCTGCAGCAGCGCACCCGTTCGGGCAAGAGCCCCTACCCCTTCACCATCTCCAACATCAGCATCGGGGGCAACACCACCGCCGACCTGCTGCGACGCTACAACGACCTCATCTTCGACCTGGGGCGCTACGTCGTCTTCGGCTTGTCGCTGGGCAACGAGGGCATCCACAACAGTTCGCGTGCCCAGAAGGTGATGGAAGGCTGGCGCGACAACATGCTCCGGCTTGTCGAGATGGCCCGGGAGGACGGCAAGGTGCCCGTGGTGATGGGCAACTACGGGCGTGCCGACTACAATGCCAAGGACTATGCGCTGGTGAAGCACCTGAACCTGCTCATCCACCAGTGGGACGTGCCGTCGGTGAACCTGCTGGGGGCCGTCGACGACGGACAGGGACGCTGGCCGTCGGGCTTCGAGAACGACATGGGGCACCCCAACACCGCCGGACACCGCGAGATGATGCTGACCATACCGCCCTCGCTGTTCGACGCACTGGCCGAGGGCAAACCGCTGCCCGTGCGCGACGCCACGAAGACCTACTCGCTGACCCGGGGCAACACCATCAACTTCGTGCCGGAAGGCACGGCGCACCCGTTTGCCGTGAGCGTAACGGTGAAGGGCAGCGACCGCGGCCGCGTGATGACCTTCGTGTCGGGCGGACGACGGGCCTGGGTCGGCATCAACAAGGACCACCGGGCCTACTACTGCTCGACGACGGGCGACAGCCTGGTGTGCTACATCCCCATAGAGGAGAACGTGCGGCACACCATCACCGTCAGCCACCGCTACGCCCAGCGCCACACACTGTTCTTCGTGGACAACGAGGGGAGCAAGACCAACGAACGAATGCAACTGGACTCCGTGATGGTGGGCGACTACAGTAACCGCAGCGTAAAGCGACGCTTCTCGGAACTCTTCTTCTGGCGCTCGGCCCTGAACAGCGACGAGGTGTCGGCCCTGTCGCGGGGGGCCATGCTGAAGTCGAGCCTGGAAATCTACACCCCACTCGACGACGGCCAGCGCTACGACCTGCCCAACCTGGCGCAGAGCCTGAACCGTGCCCGGCTGGTGCCCTATCAACCGGCTCGCAAGAAGAGCCACGCCCCCAATCCCCGACGGCGATGAAGATTGTCCGCAACAGCCTCATCCCTGTGCCCGGCTTCACGGCCATGAATCTCTGCGGCGTGCTGTTCGTCAGGGGGCAGGCCGCGATTGACGACGAGATGCTGCGCCACGAACGCATCCACACCCGGCAGATGCGCGAGATGGGCTACCTGCCCTTCTACATTTGGTACGTGGCGGCGTGGCTCGTGCGCCTGCTTTGGGCACTCGTCAGCCTGCCGCTGGTAGACAAAAAAAGGCGTAGACACCGTCTGTACGGTGCCTACGCCAATCTTTGGCTGGAACGCGAAGCCTACCGGCATGCCCCGGACGCCCATTACCTGGAGCACCGGCGGCACTACGCCTGGCTCATCGAACCACTATCCGCTTGCCGTTCTGGATGTAAACGCCCTTCTGAAAGTGAGAAGGGGCAAGGGGCAAGGAGCCGGAGGTGACGCGACGGCCACTGAGGTCGTACACCGCGCCAGCCCCATTTCTCATTTTCTCATTTTCTCCATTTCTCAATATCCCAATGCCGTCTTCCTCGTCCCGGGCCGTTGCCTTGTAGCGGAAGGAGACCGTCTTGTCGGTGTTCTGCGTGATGCTCAGCACGCGGCGGTTCATCAGTTTCGAGCCGTCCGTGTTCGCGTTGTACAGCGTGGCGGCGGGTGCCGACTCGTTGGTCAGGCTGTCGTTGGTGCGATAGGGATAGAGGTCGCCCGTGAGAGTTTGGCGGGTATAATATTGCATGCTGGAGTTCCAGTACTTCGAGTCGTCGTTGTCGTCGGCGTGGAAGATGGTGCAGCGCTGGTGGTCGTTGGTCTTCGAGTAACCGTACATCCGGCGGTCGGCATTGGTGACCTTCGTGTTAGGCGTATTGTCGAACCAGATGTCCTTGTCGAAGTCGACGTGCGTTATCATCAGTCCCCTGGCCGGGAGTTGGGCATCCCAGCCCGTCTTCTGGCGGTTCTCCAGCATGTAGTACTCGTCGGGGTGCGCCTTGTTGTAGATGATGTAACTCTCGCCTCCGTCGCTCAGTGCCTTCAGGTTCTCCACGTCGACGTCCTCTTCCGCCAGTTCGATGGGCTCCAGCCAGCCGCACATCATGCGCTCGTGAGCCGTGTATCCGGCTGGTACAAAGCCGTTTCCGTTATACGAGCCGTTGTCCATCAGGTCGAACGAACTCATACCGAAGAAACCGCTGTACGAGGTGTCGTAGAAGTCGGGGAAGCCCATGCAGTGCGAGAACTCGTGACAGAAGCAACCGATGCCCTCGATGCTCCCGGCCATGTCCACCTCATTCGAGCAGGCATACGTGTCGATGGTCACACCGTCCAGTTTCAGCGCACGGTTCGTGTAGGAAAGGTTGTACATGTGGGGCCACACGGCTTCGTCGTCGTATGAGTCGGCCTCGCCCGTACCGGCATACAGCACAAACACCTGGTCCACCTCGCCGTCGCCGTCCCAGTCGTAGTCCTTGAAGTTCACCTCCTCGTTGGCAGCCCGGCAGGCCTCCACAATCATGGCCTCGGGATTCTTGTCGTTGTCGTCGCTGTCGTTGCCGCCGTAGTACGAGCGGCTGTACTTCAGCGTGTAAGGGCCCACGACGTCGAAGTCCAGTTCGAACTGCCCGCGGCTCTGCGCCTTGAAGTAGTCGGCAACGCTGCCCTTGAAACTCCCCACGCTGTAGCCCTCCTCGTTCAGAATGCGCTTGTAGCGGGCCAGATTGTTGGCCGACTTGAACGCCACGTCCTGATACTGAGCCAGGATGACGAGCCCCTTCTTCCGCCCCTCATAGTGTGTGCGCTCGCCGGCGTTCACCTTACGCGGAGCCTTGCGCACGCCCGACTGCCCGAGCGGAGCCTTGCGCCGTACCATGCGTGCGGCTATCTGCGCCTCGTCCACCTCCGTCAGCACGCCGTCCGACTTCATCAGCCGCCGTCCGTCCTCCGTCATCCAGAAGTGCACGTGCTCGTCGCCCCGCA
>JAFSXQ010000136.1 GCA_017444005.1 Bacteroidaceae bacterium
CCGCAAGTTCCGTCTCTTCACCATCACCGACCAGGACATGAAATATGATATGCGCATGAATCGTGCCTATAGTTCACACATGTGGCTGCGAAAGGAGTTTCAGAACGACCTGCAGTTCATCTGGGACGAGGGCGCCTGGCAGGAGCAGTGCGAACTGGGCAAGCAACACTGGACTCAGCATCAGCAGCTCATCCAGGGCCATGGTGCGCTGGGCCGCGAATACCCTGATTACAAATGGGGCGTCGAGGGCGACACGCCGAGTTTCCTCTACGTGATGCCCAACGGACTGAACGACCCCGAGGACCCGCATCAATGCGGCTGGGCGGGCTATCACGAGCGCGGCCTCTGTGCCGACTCGCTCACCACGGCCTGGACCTCTTGGCAGGAACCCCTGCGCAACATCAGCGTCGGCTACAAACGTCGCTTCTATCCTGACGAGCTCAACGACTTCTGCGCCCGTATGCAGTGGGCCGCCGAGGGCCGCGGCAATCTGAATCCACGTGTCGCTGTCCGTGTGCTTGACGGTTCTCCCGTCAAGAACACCTCCTCCGTCGCCCCGCTCCGCATCACGGCAAAGGCAGGCGATACCATTCGTCTCGACGCCTCGAAATCCTTCGACCCTGACGGCGACGGTCTCACGTTCCTTTGGTGGCAGCAGCCGGAGATTGGCACGACGAAGCTGACGATCGACCAGTCGGACCAGTCGATAGTCACCGTCCGCATTCCCGCCGACACGAAGGGCGACACCGTCCACCTCATCTGCGAAGTCCACGACGACGGTCCCTTCCGCCTCGTCGCCTACCGCCGTATCATCATCGCTATCAAGCGGTAATTAATGTTTTTTTCGATTTCCTGTGAACGATTTCCGTCTTTCTGTGTATGCATTGATAGAGAGACAGAAATCGTTTAATCAATTAAGAAACAAGAAATGAAAAGAGTATTCGTATGTATAGCGTTGGTAACGCTGAGCATTGGTGCAATAGCACAGACGAAAGCAGTAAGGATTGAAAGCCCTATCGTTTCGGAGAAGGACTTCGTGTGGTACACTGAACAGAAGGAGGCGTGGAAGGCGCTGACGCAGAAAGACCCCACGAACGAGACAGCGTGGCTGAATTACTATAATGCGGCCCGTTACATGAGTTGGTTCCAGCAGGAGGATTCGACAGCCAAACAGGTGGTACACGAGATGGAACAGATTATCCCCAACAGCTACACGTTTAACTTCTGCGCCTACCGCGAGTCAGTGCAAGGCAAGGGCTATGGCGACCACAAGAAATATGCCGAGGCAGCATTGGCAAAGCTACCCGATGAGATGCAATTCTTCGACTACGACAACTGGGTGTGCTATCTGGCGATGCAGGGCGACGAGGTACGCATGAAGCCGTTGGCCAAGCGATACTTCGATAGCGGCATCTATTCTGAGGCTGTGCTACGCTACAGCTTCAACGAACTGGCAGGCATGGACGAAAACAGCATCTATATTGCCAACGGTGATGCTGCCATCATTCCTAAGTGGCTCATTCAGGAAGGTATGGGCATGCACAAGGACAAAACCATCATCTGTGCATCGTTCCTCGCTGTGAAGGAATATCGCGACTGGCTTTGTAAGAAACTGGGCGTCGTTGACCCCATCCATGAGGAGCCTTACTGGACGGACGAATCCTGCAACGCATTGCTACAAGCCATCATCGATAAGTTTGGTAGCAAGGTCTATTTCTCGACCACCACGCCTTCATCGACGATGGAACCTTGGAAGAACAACCTCTATAACGAGGGACTACTACTGAAATATTCGAAGAAGCCCTACGACAACCTTGCCATGAAGCGTCGCAATGTGGAGGAACGCTATATGCTGGAGTATCTGCTTGTGTCGTTCCGTCCTGAATGGACTGCGGGTCAACGGCTCTCCGCTAATTACGCCGTGTTGCTGGCCGACCTCCTACCCTACTACGCCAAGCACGACCAGAAGCGTTACGACTGGTTGATGAAACTGCTGGTGAGCGGCGTGACAAACACCTCACTCGACGAGGAACACAAGCAGAACATTCTTAAGCAACTGATGTAGTCATGCTGATTCCCCTTCGACTGTCAGCACAGACTGACGAACAGTTGATGCTACGGGCTGCACGAGGTAGCGACCGGGCCTTCGAGGAACTCTACAACCGCCACGCCCGACGGTTGCAGGGTTTCTTCGTCAGACGTCTTGGCGATGATGCCGACCTGGCTGCCGACTTCATGCACGACACCTTCCTGCGACTCTATGCTGCCCGCGAGAAATATCATGAGGGCAATAGTTTCCGTGCCTGGCTCTACACGATTGCCTATAACCTCTGCAAGAACCATCATCGCAATCAGCTCGCTATGGTGCCCGCCGATTCCGTCGCCGAGGAAGCCGCAGAGGCCGACATAGAGGTGGAACTCGACGAAACCATCCTCCACAACGCCCTTCGTGAGGCGTTGAAGAGTCTGCCGGAACCCTACGCGATGCTCTTTTCACTCCATTACGAGGAGGAACTTACCATTCCTCAGATAGCGCAAATCACCGACCTGCCAGAAGGCACTGTGAAATCGCGCCTACACAAGACAATGAACATCATCAAACAACAATTGAAGCAATATGAAAATCGATAATCAGGACATCATCCGCACAGCCCGCCAATTGCGTGACGAAGAAAACGCCGAGCTGCACGTCAGCCCTTGGAACCGTCACCGCCATTTCCATGTGCCTACTTGGCTCGTTGCCATCCCTGCCGCAGCCATCATCGGCTTCGTTCTTGGGCTATGGACGCAGGCAAATAGCCATAGAGACGTTCCGCTGACAGCCCTCGTTGACACCGTCTATATCAAAGTACCATCGCCCCAGCCTCAGCAAGATTCCGTAGTTCAGGTTGTTCCTGCCACATCTACACATGCTGCAAAACCAGATCCAAAGCAGAAGACTGTC
>JAFSXQ010000137.1 GCA_017444005.1 Bacteroidaceae bacterium
CATAGCCATCGCCGTCGTCGCCCTGTCCGTCCTGGGTCTGACCCTGCGGATAGCCACAAGGAACCCCATAGAAGGAATAAAAACGGAATAAGAAAAAACTATGAACAATATGATGAACATTCGTGGACAACACAACGGAACGAAGATTTTCTGCCTGGCCGTCGGACTGACGGTGGGGCTGGTACTGCTGGCCAAGGTGAGGCTGGAGCGGAACTACGACCGCTCGATTGTGGACAGGGAGCACACATACGAGGTGCAGGAAAGTTTCCAGAAGCAGGGACAGGAGGCCCAAGAGTACGGGGCCACACCGGGCGGAGCGGTACCGGCCATGTGTCGGTACATCCCCGAAATCGTCGTCGGGACACGCTACACGATGCAGTTCGAGGACGAGAAACTGGTGCTGGAGGACGGCGGGCGCATGGCCTTCGGACAGTCGGCATTTGCTGACTCGTGCTTCTTCGACGTCTTCGGGTCGCAGGTGCTCGTGGGCAACGAAAAGGAAATACTCGCCACTCCGGGGCAGTGCCTGATTAGCGAACGGCTCAACGAACGGCTGGGCGGCGACATGGTGGGACGGACGTTCTGCTACGTGGCTGCGCCGGGTCGGCCAATGACGGTGGGCGGCGTGTTCCGCGACTACGACGAGAACTCGCGCTTCGCCCGGCTCGACATCGTCATGTCCATGCCCTCCATCGGTACGTATTCGTACGACGGCACCAGTAACCTGATGGGTAACGACCGCTATCACTCCTACGTGCGCCTGCGGCCCGATGCCGACATGAAGAAGATTCGCGAGGAGATGAACGTGATGCTCCGGGAACAGATTCCCTGGGAAGAGGTGCATGCGGCGGGCATCGACGACTTCCGCTTCACGCTACACCCTGTCATGGAGGGCCGTGAGAACAACAAGACCGTCCGCACGACGTGCACCATCCTCTCCGTCGTGGCCGTGGTGATGCTCTTCACGGCGGTGATGAACTACATCCTTGTGGTCATCAGCCTCCTTGTGGGCCGTGCCCGCCTCGTGGCCCTGCGCAAGGTGTTGGGTGCGCCGCGGTGGGAGTTCTACCTGACCACGCTGGGCGAGGCGGCCATCCACGTCGTGCTGGCACTCGTCGTCATGGGCCTGCTGCTCTGGCTGGGGCAGGACTGGATTCGCGACCTCATGGGCGTCGGTATCGGGACGCTGTTCTCCGTACAGACGTGGTGGGTGATAGTCGCCGTCTGCCTCTTGGTGCTCATCGCCTGCGGCCTGTTGCCGGGCTACATCTACTCCCGCATTCCGCTCCGCTATGCCTACCGCCTGTTCTCGGAGAGTAAGCGGGTGTGGAAACTCTCGCTTCTGGCCTTCCAACTCACGCTCTCCACGATGTTGCTCGTCTTGCTCGGCACCATCTATCGGCAGTACGACTACATGCTGAACAAGGACCTCGGCTACGACTACAAGGATGTGGCCTACGTTGAGATACCCCACCAGTCCGATTCCATCTATCATCTGGCCCGTGAACTGGAGCGCCTGCCGTGCGTGGCCTCGGCAGCGACGGCCTACAGCCTGTTCTTCGAGAGACAGAGCGGTAACAATGTCATGCTGCCAGGCGACAAGCGGCAATTCTTCAACTACGCGTGCCTGTACTTCGACGAGGCGAGCATCATCCCCACGATGGGGCTCCAGTTGGTGCAGGGACGGGGACCCAAGCAGGTGGAGCATCCGGGATGGGACCCCGAAGCGGTCGTGGACGAAGCGTTTGCCAAGAAACTACGTGAGTTCACGGGCTGGCAGGACGTCGTCGGACAGAGCATCGTCACCACGGAGTTCGGCGAGAATATGCCCCTCACCATCGTCGGTGTGGTACGGGACTTCACCGTCGGTACGGTGGTGGCTCGTGACGAGCGCCCCGCAATGATGATAAACGGCAATATCTACGCCAGTAACATCCTCGTGAAACTCAACGGCATGACACCCGAAAACCTCACCGCCGTGCAGCAGGTGTGCGACCGTTTCTACCCCGACGATGAACTGGTCGTGAAGCGCTATGCCGACGAACTGACCGACAGTTACCGCGAGACGCAGCACACGCGCAGCCTGCTCCTCATCGGTTGCCTGGCCTCGCTGTTCATCACGCTCATCGGGTTGGTGGGCTATGTCCGCGACGAGGTGCAGCGCCGCTCGCGCGAACTCGCCATCCGCAAGGTGCTCGGTGCCGCGGTTCGCGAGTTGCAGGCCCTCTTCCTCCGCAGCCTCGCCTTCATCGCCCTGCCCTCCGTGGTCGTGGGCACCGTGGCCGGCTGGTTCTTTAGTACGATGCTCCTCCAGCAGTTCCCCGACGCGGTGGCGCTCCACGGGTATCTCTTCTTCGTCGATGCCCTGCTGGTTCTCGCCGTCGTCGCCCTCGTCGTGTTCCTGCAGACGCGCCGCATCGCCCTGGCCAATCCGATTGACTACTTGAAGACAGAATAAAAAAGGCCCCCGACTCCAAGCGAGTCGGGGGCCTTTTTTATTATTCTATTTCCTTTACAGCTTCGGGCGGGGTGAGGTAATCGCTGGCCTTTTCGGGCGAAATGATGGAGCGGCCGAGACGGTCCTCAATCTCCTTGCGGGCAGCACGGGCCACGTCGCCGCCAGCCTTTGCTACGTGCTTCTGGCCCTGGAATCCTTGTGGATTGCTCTGCTTCGAGAACTCCGTGGCACTGGCCTCGGCCAATATGCCCAGAGCCATCTCCAGATTGGTCATGTTGTCGCGCAGATTTTCCTTCTTCAAGCCCTTGAACTGCTTGTATTCGCGTGTTGTGAAACCGCTCCACGTCTGGGTGATGATGTCCGTGAGCGTGGCGTACTGCACGCCCTCCTTCACGCCCGTGCGTTTCCATTCATCGGTCAGTTCCTTACGGACTTCGATGGAACGGATGCGCTGGTTTATCCATGCCTTGGAGTAACCCAACCGCCGGTAGTCAGCTACAGCCTGCTGGATGGAGAGTTCGGGGTCCTGCAATTGGTCGATGCGCTGACTGGCCACCTGCGCCATCCACATCTTGAAAGGCTCGGCCTTGGGTGACGGGATGGACTGAATCAGGCGAAAGAGTTGTTCCTGGTCGGCCACGTCGGTAAGGCGCATCTTACCGTCTGCAGCGAGGAGTTTCAAAGCGTGACAATTTGTCACGGTTTGGTTTCCTTCTACTTTTAATCGTTGCTTCAACTTACGCCAATAAGCTGTAGCGTCAACACTATCGGTCAGTACACTCACTACGTCTACTACAGAGAAGTACCACTTCTCCTCCTGGTCGTCCCAAACGGTTCTGAACTTCCGCTCCTGGAACAACTGTAGGGCTTGTTTCTTCGTCATAGCCTCAACCTTTTTCAAATGGTGACAAATAGTCACCACTTTACTTCACAATCAAGAGGTAGTACTTCTTCTTGCCCTGCTGGACGAGGAGGTACTTGCCGTCTATCAGGTCGGCGGGGGTGACGAGTTGGTCGAACTGGGCGAGTTTCTCCTTGTTCAGGGAAACGCCGCCGCCCTGCGTCAGTTTGCGCATCTCGCCCTTCGAGGGGAAGCAGGCGGAGTGCTCGGCAAAGAGGTCGACGGCGCGGCATCCCTCGCCGTCCAGCAGGGAGCGGCTGACCTCGAAGTGGGGCACGCCGCTGAAGACGTCGAGCAGCGTGCGCTCGTCGAGTTTTACCAGGCTCTCCTTCGTGGCCTTGCCGAAGAGGATGTTCGAGGCCTCGAGGGCCAGTTCGTAGTCCTCGCGACCGTGCACGAGTACGGTGACCTCCTCGGCCAGGCGCTTCTGCAAGACGCGGCGACCGGGGTCCTGGCGGTGCTCCTCAATGAGGGCGTCGATGGTCTCCTTGTCCAGCGAGGTGAATATCTTGATGTAGCGCTCGGCCTCCTCGTCGCCCACGTTGAGCCAGAACTGGTAGAACTGGTAGGGCGAGGTGCGGTTGCGGTCGAGCCATACGTTGCCCTGCTCCGTCTTGCCGAACTTCTTGCCGTCGGCCTTGGTGATGAGGGGGCAGGTGAGGGCGAAGGCCTCGTTCTCCACGCCCAGTTTGCGGCGGATGAGTTCGGTGCCCGTGGTGATGTTGCCCCACTGGTCAGAGCCGCCCATCTGCAGGCGGCAGTTCTTGGTCTCGTAGAGGTGCAGGAAGTCGTAGCCCTGCAGGAGTTGGTAGGTGAACTCGGTGAACGACATGCCCTCCTGGAACTCGCCGTTCAGGCGGCG
>JAFSXQ010000138.1 GCA_017444005.1 Bacteroidaceae bacterium
CATCGTCGGCGGTGGCTCGGCTTATAGTCGCGAGTGGGATTACCGGCGCATGCGCGAGATTGCTGACAAGGTGGGCGCCCTGCTGATGATAGACATGGCCCACCCCGCCGGCCTCATCGCCGCAGGCCTGCTGGACAACCCCCTGAAGTACGCCCACATCGTCACCAGCACCACCCACAAGACCCTGCGCGGCCCGCGCGGAGGCATCATCCTGATGGGCAAGGACTTCCCCAACCCCTGGGGCAAGACGACGCCGAAGGGCGAGGTGAAGATGATGTCCGCACTGCTGAACAGCGCCGTCTTCCCCGGCATACAGGGCGGCCCGCTGGAGCACGTCATCGCCGCCAAGGCCGTGGCCTTCGGCGAGGCCCTGCAACCCGAATTCAAGAAGTGGGCCGAGCAGGTGCAGAAGAATGCTAAGGTACTGGCCGATGAATTGATGAAGCGCGGCTTCCACATCGTCTCGGGCGGCACGGACAACCACTCCATGCTCGTCGACCTGCGCACGAAGTACCCCGAACTGACGGGCAAGGTGGCCGAGCGCGCCCTCGTCGACGCCGACATCACGGTGAACAAGAACATGGTGCCCTTCGACACGCGTTCCGCCTTCCAGACCTCGGGCATCCGCCTGGGCACACCCGCCATCACCACGCGCGGCGCCAAGGAGGACCTGATGATGAAGATTGCCGAACTCATCGAGCGCGTACTCAACGACCCCGAGAACCAGGACAACATCGCCGCCGTACGTCACGAGGTGAACACCCTGATGGAGCCGTACCCCCTCTACGCCTACTAAACGTCTTGATTCAACCACGAAAGTGGTTTGTTAAACAAGGAGAATAGTTTATTCAACAACGAATACATTTTATTTCAACAACGAATTTAACGAATTAAACGAATTGGCTACGCCCTCGACGATATACAAGGGGGAGTCAATTCGTTTAATTCGTTTAATTCGTTTAATTCGTTGTTGAGAAATAATTTCAGCCTTCGATACGGTTTCTTTCTGTAATAATTTATTCCTATCCAGGCCCGTGTCGTCGCGACCCTGCGGCTGGAAGATTAGTAATCTTATCGGCAGAAGATTAGTAATCTTACGGGCGAAAGATTAGTAATCTTATCGGCGAAAGAATAGTAACCTTACGACCCAAAGATTTATATATCGTTCACAAAAGCGCATAACACACTGGGGAACAAGTACTTATACAACCGTATACAACATAGGCGGCATTGCGAAGGTGCAATGCCGCCTTTTTGGTGATAAGAAGTAAAGATTTTTTCCTATCCCTTCCCTGTTCCGGTTCAGAACGGCAGATCGGTGTCTTCGCCACCCTCGGCACCGAACGGAGTGGTGTCGGGGGCCGGTGCTGCAGGAGCGGGAGCCGCAACGGGAGCAGCCGATGTGGGCAGCGGTGCAGCCTCGGGGGCGGCACCTGCAACGGGGGCTGCAGCCTGGATGTTGCGGTCGACGCGGAAGGCGCGGATAGAGTTGAACCAACGGCCCTGATACTCATGGGCATCGATGTCGAACGACACGGTCATCATCTCACCGACCTGGATGTTGAACTGCTGGATGCGGTCGGCACCAAAGACGTCGAAACACATCTTGCGGGGGAACTGCTCCTGGGTCTCCAGGACGTAAGAACCAGCCTTCCATTCGGTACCACTTCGCTGACTGATACCCGAGCGTTCGGGCAAAACGGCAATAATTCTTCCTGTTATTTCCATAACGAATACATTTAAATGTTTTAATGTTTGTGAAAATCTCGACAAAATTACAAAATAAATGTGAATTATGAATTGAGAATTATGAATTATTTTGTACCTTTGCGTAGAATATAACCTAAAATAATAATAAGTATATGAAATTCATTGTATCAAGCACGGCCCTGTATGGCCGTCTCGCCGCTGCCAGCAAAGTCATGACGGCAAAGAACAGCATGCCCATCCTGGACTGCTTCTTCTTCGACATCAAGAACGGTAAGGTCACCATCACGGCCAGTGACGGAGAGAAATACTTCATCACGTCCGTGCCCCTGGTGGACAGCGACAACAACGCCGAGTTCTGCATCACGGCCAAGACCATCATGGACTCGATGAAGGAACTGGCCGAGCAGCCGCTGACCTTCGAGTACAACCCCGAGTCGCACGAACTGCAGGGACAGCACCAGACGGGCGTCTTCTCCGTGATGACGTTCGACGCCGCCACCTACCCCAGCCAGCAGCCTATCAAGGAAGAATGCACACGGCTGGAACTGAACAGCAATATCCTGCTGACGGGCATCAACCGCTGCCTCTTCGCCACGGCCAACGATGAGATTCGCATCGTCATGACCGGCATCTACCTGGACATCCACCCCGAGGACATCACCTTCGCTGGCACCGACGGCCGCAAACTGGTGCGCTACATCAACCGCGAGGTGAAGCCCGGCATGGAGACCAACTTCATCCTGCCCAAGAAGGTGGCCGCCATTCTGAAGAACGTGCTGCAGAAGGACACGCAGGTCGCCATCTCGTTCGACAACGAGAAGGGACTGATTCATGCCGAGGACTTCGACATGTACTTCCGCCTGGTGGAGGGCCGCTACCCCAACTACAACGGCGTCATCCCCACCAACAACCCCTACGTGGCCACCGTCGACCGCGCCAGCCTCATCTCGGCCCTGAAGCGCATCAGCGTCTTCTGCAACCAGTCGAGCGGACTGATGAAACTGCACCTCGAGAACAACCAGATGCGACTGACGGGCGAGGACAACGACTACTCGACACGCGCCGAGGAGAACCTGATGTGCGACTACCAGAGCGACCCCATCAGCATCGGCTTCTCGTGCATCTTCCTCATCGAAATTGCCAACATCATGGATGGCGACGCACTGACCATCCAGTTGGCCGACCCCAGCCGCCCCGGCGTCGTAGTCCCCGCCGAGCAGCCTGAGAACGAGGAGACCCTGATGCTGCTGATGCCTATGATGCTGAACGATTAACAAAGGGGAGTTAAAAGACATGAAACTGAACCTCACACGACCGCTGGTGATATTCGACCTGGAAACAACCGGGTTGGACATCGCCACGGCCCGGATCATACAGATTTCCTACATCATCGCACGCCCCGACGGCACCGAGGACGAGCAGAAGAACCAGTTCGTCAACCCCGAATGCCCCATCCCGCAGGAGGTGCAGCAACTGACGGGCATCAGCGACGACATGGTGAAGTCGGCGCCCACCTTCCGCCAACTGGCCCCGAGCCTGGCACAGGCCTTCGAGGGATGCGACTTCGCCGGATTCAACTCCAACGCCTACGACATACCCCTGCTGTGCGAGGAGTTCCTGCGCGCCGGCATCAACTTCGACTTCTCGCAGGCGCGCCTCATAGACGCGTGCACCATATTCAAGAAAATGGAGCGCCGCAACCTGGCCGCCGCCTACAAGTTCTACTGCGGACGCAAGATGGAGGACGACTTCCAGGCCCACCTGGCCGACCAGGACACGGCAGCCACCTGGGCCGTGCTGAAGGCACAACTCGACATGTACGCCCCCGGCCGGCAGGAGGAACCCGAACGCCAGTTGCCGAACGACATGGACGCCCTGGCCGAAGCCAGCCGCGCAGGCCGCCCCGTGGTGGACTTTGCAGGCCGCATCGTGCTGGACGAGGCCGGCAACGAGGTGGTGAACTTCGGCAAGTACAAGGGCGTGAAGGTGAGCGACATCTTCCCCCGCGACCCCGGCTACTACAGTTGGATCATGCAGGCCGACTTCACCCGTAACACGAAGCAGGCATTCCAGCGCCTGTGGTTGAAATATGCTAAAAGGTAAACACATCGTACTGGGCATCACGGGCAGCATTGCCGCCTACAAGGCCTGCCACATCATACGCCTCCTGGTCAAGCAGGGGGCCGAGGTGCAGGTGGTCATCACGCCCGCCGGCAAGGAGTTCATCACCCCCATCACCCTGAGCGCCCTGACCTCGAAGCCCGTCGTCAGCGAATTCTTCTCGCAGCGCGACGGCACGTGGAACAGCCACGTCAGCCTCGGTCTCTGGGCCGACCTCATGCTCATCGCACCGGCCACGGCCAGCACCATCGGCAAGATGGCCCACGGCATCGCCGACAATATGCTCATCACCACCTACCTGTCCATGAAGGCCCCCGTCATGGTGGCTCCCGCTATGGACCTCGACATGTTCGCCCACCCGTCGACGCAGGAGAACCTGGCTACGCTGCGCAGCCGGGGCAACATCATCGTCGAACCGGCCGAGGGCGAACTGGCCAGCCACCTCGTGGGCAAGGGGCGCATGGAGGAGCCGGAGGAAATCGTCCGCCAGGTGGAGGACTTCTTCACCCCCAAGGACCTGCAAGGGCAGCGCATCCTACTGACCGCAGGGCCCACTTACGAAAAGATAGACCCCGTACGCTTCATCGGCAACTACTCCAGCGGCAAGATGGGGTATGCCCTGGCCGAGGAATGCGCCCGGCGGGGAGCCGAGGTGGAACTCATCAGCGGCCCCGTGCAACTGAAACCGCAGCACCCGGGCATACGTCTGACCCCGGTGGAGAGCGCCCGCGAGATGTACGAAGCCGCCTTCCTCGCCTACCCCACCTGCCAGGCAGCCATTCTGTGCGCCGCCGTGGCCGACTTCACACCCGACCAGGTTGCCACGCAGAAGATCAAGCGCGAGGGCGACGACCTGACGCTACGACTGAAACCGACGCAGGACATCGCCCAGGCACTGGGACAGATGAAGCGCCTGGGGCAACTCCTCGTAGGCTTTGCCCTCGAGACCAACGACGAACTGGCACATGCCCGCGAGAAGATGGAGCGCAAACGCTTCGACTTCATCGTGCTGAACTCGCTCCGCGACAAGGGCGCCGGCTTCCAGCACGACACGAACAAGGTAACCATCCTCTCGCCCCGGGGACAGAAGGACTTCGACCTGAAGCCCAAGGCCGAGGTGGCACGCGACATCGTGGACGAACTATGCTCACTAATCAGAAGTTGAGAGTTGAAAGTTGAAAGTTGAGAGTTGAAAGTTGAGAGTTGAAAGTTGAGAGTTGAAAGTTGAGAGTTGAAAGTTGAGAGTTGAAAGTTGAGAGTTGAAAGTTGAGAGTTGAAAGTTGAAAA
>JAFSXQ010000139.1 GCA_017444005.1 Bacteroidaceae bacterium
CCTGTTCGCCGCTCCTGATGCTGCCGTTGACGATGCGGAAGTAGGCGATGATGCCGCGGAAGGGGTTGAACACGGAGTCGAAGATGAGGGCCTGCAACGGGGCGTTCTCGTCGCCTCCGGGGGCTGGGATGCGGTCGACGACGGCGTTCAGTATGTCGTCCACGCCCATGCCCGTCTTGCCGCTGGCACGGATTATCTCCTCGTGGCGGCAGCCGATGAGGTCGACGATTTCGTCCTCCACCTCCTCGGGCATGGCGTTGGGCATGTCGCACTTGTTCACGACGGGGATGATCTCCAGGTCGTGGTCGATGGCCATGTACAGGTTGGATATGGTCTGCGCCTGCACGCCCTGTGTGGCATCCACCACCAGCAGTGCGCCCTCGCAGGCGGCTATGGAGCGGCTGACTTCGTAGGAGAAGTCGACGTGCCCCGGTGTGTCGATAAGATTGAGTATGTATGTCTCGCCGCCGCGCCGGTACTCCATCTGTATGGCATGGCTCTTGATGGTGATTCCGCGTTCCTTCTCCAGATCCATGTCGTCCAACATCTGCCCCTCGGTCACCTTGATGGTGTCGGTGCGTTCGAGCAGGCGGTCGGCCAGGGTGGACTTACCGTGGTCGATGTGCGCTATAATGCAGAAGTTGCGTATGTTCTTTTGCATGCGTATATGCGAATATGCGTAATAATTGGATGCAAAGATAATAAATAAAATGCAAAATGCGAAATGAATGATGCAAAATATGAAAAAAAGGACATAAAAAACGCCCCGAACCATAATGATTCGGGGCGTATAGCATGTTGTGGTGTGTCGGTTTTGATTAGTTGAGAGCAACAATCAGGTCCTTGTCAGCCTCGGTAACGGTAACCTTGTCCTCGCGAAGCAACCAACCCAGACCCAGGAAGAGGTCCTTGTCGTTCTTAACCTTGGCAGCCTTCTTCAGGTCCTTGTTGTTGAGGGCGCCGTTCTCGTTCAATGCGGTCCAGATCTGACCAGCAATTGTACCAACTTTCTCGTTCATAATCCTAAAAGTTTTTACCTTAAGTTAGTTATAATACCAAATGTCTTTTTTGAATGACGATGCAAAGGTACGAATAAATTGAGAATTGGCAGGTGAAAATTACAAATTAATGCACATAATCGCGCTTTTTCTTGACTTATATCAATAATATTTGTAACTTCGCGGCGAGAAACAACACACAGAATGAAAAAGACTTACCTACTGATGGCCGTTGCCGCACTCGTGCTGGTGGGCTGCAAAAAACAGACATTCGACGAGCGCGTGCTGGCCGAGGTGGAACACTTCAACACAAAGGAGGCCCCCAAGCGGCTCGACAACTCCACGACCTTCGACAGCATGCAGTACGACGCCAGCCAACTGAAACTCAGTTACTTCTACACGATAGAGGCCGACATTCCTGCCGACCTCTTCCCACGTGAGGATATCAAACAAGAGTTGCTACGCAACCTGCGTCAGTCGCTGCAACTGAAGGCGCACAAGGAGCACGGCCTGACGTTCCACTACAAGTACATCGAGCAGCCCGCAGGGGTGACGATAATCGACTGCACGTTCACGCCCGAGGACTACAAGTGACGTAGCCGCAGACGTTTTACTTGCGGTCGTCGATGTTGTCGCCAGGGGTTTCCTGAAGGTCTTCGTCGAAGTCGGTGACACCGTTCCCGACGAGGATGTTGTACCACTGGATGAGTTTCTTGACGTCGGAAGCATGCACGCGGTCGCGGTCGAACTGCGGAAGCACCTCGGCCATGAACTGGAACAGTTCGTCCTTCGAGGCGGTCTTCAGGTTGATGTCGCTGACGGCCTTGCCCTCCTGCCTGTTCTTAATGCTGTTCAGTACCTGACGCAGGGGCACTTCTTCGTCGTCGGTGTACATAGCAATGTCGGCCAACGAGATGATGCGGTCGGTGGCGAAAGCCGGTTGACGCTTTTTGGCGGCGTCGAGCGTCTCGACAACGAGGCTGCGATTGCCGCGAGATACCAGGCGATAGAGCCCGGGCTTGCCGGAAATGGCGAGAATAGTCTTTAACATGTACAATTTTGAAATTTACGATTTTAGAATTTATTGAATTATCTCAAGGTTTAACAATCTAAGGATTTCGCGCAACTGCTCCGCAGGGTGGCTGTCGTCGTCGTTCATCAGGCAGAAGTCGGCACGGCGGCGGGCATCGTCGGGGCGCTGGCTCTGCATGCGGTGGAGCACCTCGTCGGGCGACAGGCCATCGCGGGCAACGACCCGACGGACACGCGTCTCCTGCGATGCATCCACGAAGAGCACACGGTCTACCTCGTCCTGAAAACCGCTTTCGTAGAGGATGGCACTCTCGATGGCCACTACAGGTTCGTCGGAGAAGCGCTGAAGCCACTCGTGAAGGTCGCGACGCACGGCTGGGTGGATGATGGCATTGACCTGTGCGGCATGTTCTGCCGAAGCGAACAGGTAACTTGCCAGACGCTGTTTGTCAAGTTCGCCATCGCTGTCGTAAACGCCTTCTATCAACTGGCTCAGCGACTGGATGACATCGATGTCGGTGAGCGTGATGATGCGCGCATGGATGTCGCAGTTGTAGACGGGAATGTCGAACTCCTCGCTCAGAAACCGGCAAACGTACGACTTGCCACTGCCTATTCCACCCGTCACGCCCAGTTTCACCATTGCTGCCATCAGTCTTCAGAGAAGGTTTCTACCAGGAAGTCGACTTCGGCCGGCTCGATGCGAACGTTGGCGACGCCCTCGGGTATGCTCTTCAGGCGGACAGGAATCTTGGCGATGCCATGCTCCTGAAGGTCGAGTATCTCTTCGTAGGTGATGACGGAGACGAACTTGTCGCGCGTCACCTCCTTGTTATGCTCGAAGCCCACGGTGTAGGTCACCTTCACGGTTGAGGGGAAGGTGCGCAACTCGCGGTCGCCGGGGAAGTTGAGCGAGACCAGCGGAATCTCGACGGTGTTCTCCATGTAGAAGTCGACCTTCGCAGTCACCTTCACCCGGTCCGGTTCAATCTTGGCTCCCCGGATGGGACGCAGGCCGACCTCGAAGGTACCGCTCTCACGAAGCCCGGAAACCGACAAGGGCTGGGTTTGCACCGCTGTCAGCGTGTCGAGCGTGGCAGCAGCGGCAAAGACGTTGACCTCGGCGGGGTCGGCCGTGACGTCGTAGAGATAGTAGCGGGAGTCGGTCCGCACTTCACCCGTAATCTGCACGGGCACAACGGCGTTCATGCCATGATTATAGAAATACTCCAACGTGTCGGGATGTATCGTCTGCACCTTCGAACTGCTGGACAGACGGCCTTGGACCATCTTCAGCACATCGGCCTGCGGAATGCGCACATGGCCGCTTACGGCACCGCCGTCGTAATTGGGGAACGAGATAAGAATGGGGTCGACATCGTCGCGCCAATAGCGGGTCAGCACGGTGCCTTTGTCCTTAACGACTACGGTCAAGGCTTCGGGCAAGGGAGTGGTGACGACCACTTCGTCGGGGACATCAATGAGTTCTACGGGTACGACAACCTCCATCTCGAAGGTTTCGTCGAGCGTCTGCAACAACCAGAAACCTGCCGAGACTATCAGGAAAAAGAGGAACACGAGCACATCGCCCCCGCGACGCCTGAAAAAGGAGTCGCCCCACTTATTCCAGAAGTTCCGTATCCTAAGTCTGTCCATACCCTGTCCCGGGGACTGTCCTCCAAAAGGTGAGATGCGGTTGCGTTAGGCCTTGTCGCTGACGGGAGCCGTTGCGAAGACGGAGTTGCGGTCGACCTTGACGCGCACGTCGCGGGCAATCTCAATCATGAGCGTGTTGTCGGCATCCTCTACGGACTTCACTGTCCCGTACAGTCCTCCGGCCGTAACCACCTGGCTGCCCACGGTGATGGAGTTGCGGAAGTTCTGAATCTCCTTCTGCTTCTTCTGCTGAGGACGAATCATAAAGAACCACATGATGGCAAAGATGACAGCCATCATAATCAAGAACGACATGCCGCCACCTTGTGGCTGGGCTGCCTGCAGTAAAACGAACATTGTATTCATTGCTATTAATCTTAACTTTCAACTTTCAATTTTCAACTTTCAACTCTTCTCAATTATCCCGTCGGCTATCAGGCGCTTGGCGATGGTGTCGAGCATGCCGTTGATGAAACTGCCGCTGCGCGGTGTGCTGTAGGCTTTGGCTATCTCCACGTACTCGTTGATGCTGACGTTGAGCGGAATCTCGGGGAAGGACGTAATCTCGGCCAGCGCAATCTGCATAATCAGCAGGTCCATCGTACAGAGGCGGTTGACGTCCCAGTTCTGGGTGCGTTCAGAGATGAGTTTGAGATAGTAGTCGCGATTCTGGATGGCTGCACGGAAAAGTTTGACGGCAAACTCACGGTCAGCGTCGTCCTTGAACTCCGGCAGCAGGGGTTGCCAGGGGCCTTGGCCTGCATCGAAGCGACGGATTGTCTTCAGCACGAAGGTGTCGACGATGGCCTTGTCGTCGTTCCAGTAGAGGCTGCGCTCCTCGAGTATCTCGTCCAGTTCGTCGTTGTCGCAGATGAGTTGGCGGTAGATTTTGCGCCACACCTCACGGTCCTCGTCGTACGAGCCGGGCCCGCTTTGCGCGTATTCCTTATAAAAGGGCTGCTCCAGGATGCGCTTGTACATGCGGCGCAGGAAGTCCTCCTCGTCGGCCCACACATTATTCTTCTGCTGGAAGGAGCACAACTGGTCGTTGCTGCGAAGTTGAGCCATGAAACGGTTATTGACAAATTTGGTGGGAATGTCATCGCGCAGATGCAGACGATGGGCACGGTTCACTTCCATCTCCACCATACGGCGAGCCATGTAATCGATGCTTACCATCAACAGCAGCAGGGTGTGATACAATTCGTAGGCCTTGTCGAGGCTGAACAAGAATTCCTTCTCAGACTCCTCCAGCGACTTGTAGCCACTCTGGTAACTGGCGTATGCGAGTTGAACTACTTTGATTCTAATCAGTTCGCGGTTTATCATAGGGTCAAAATCTCAAAGAATGCTCATGTATTTTCTAAAATGCAGTGCAAAAATACGTATTTTATGGCTAAGTTAAGCATTTTATGAGCATTTTTTTTGGAAGTTATGAAAAATAGATGCAATTTTGGGGTCGAAAACTAAACAATGACGTAATAATTTATGGAAAATTTCAAGAAACCCGAAGAGAACAGAGAGAAAGAAATCGTGTTTTCACGTACCATCAAGGCCGGCAAGCGCATCTACTATGTCGACGTGAAACGCAACAAGAAGGATGAACTGTACCTGTCCATCACTGAAAGCAAGAAAATCGTGGAAGGCGGAGACTTCAACAATTTGACCATCAGTTTCGAGAAACATAAGATTTTCCTCTATCGGGAGGACTTCGAGAAGTTCCTGAGCGGTGTCAGCGAAGCCATTGCATACATCGAAAACGAGCAGGGAAAGGCCGAACCGCGCCCCGACTTCGACGATTCGGAGATAAAAATCGACATGGACTTCTAATATTTCCAACATCAATATTTCAATATTTCAATTTATTTTTGTAACTTTGCGCCCGCTTTCGGAGCACATCCGTGTGATGGCGAATTAAGCACGAGAACTTAATTTAGAGTAACACAACAAAAAAAAACGAAATGAAAAGTATCGAAATCAAAGGTACAGCACGTACCGAGACCGGTAAGAAAGCAACCAAGCAACTGCGCAAGGAAGGTGTAGTACCCTGCAACCTCTATGGTGAGGCTCGCGGCGAGAACGGCCTGCCCGTGGCCCTCAGTTTCAGCGTACCCGCAGCAGGACTGCGCAAGTTGGTCTACACACCCGAAATCTACAGCGTAGACCTCGACATCGACGGCAAGAAGTACACCGCCGTCATGCGCGAACTGCAGTTCCACCCCGTCAGCGACCAACTGCTGCACGTCGACTTCTATGAGGTGACCGCCCAGAAGCCCATCGTCATGGAAGTACCCATCAAACTGAACGGTCTCGCAGAAGGTGTTCGTGCCGGTGGTAAACTGGCCGCCAACGTGCGCAAACTGAAGGTTCGTGCTCCCTACACTCAGATTCCCGAGCGTCTGGACATCGACGTCACCAACCTGGGCCTGGGTAAGACCATCAAGGCCGGCGAACTGCAGTTCGAAGGTCTGGAACTGGTAACTCCCGCCAGCGTCGTTGTATGTCAGGTTAAGATGACACGTAGCGCCATGAGTGCTGCTGCCAAGGCTCAGGATTAATGCTTGACCAACTACGCCGAATCTTCGTTCGTGCCAAAGAGGAAGAGCAAACGATGAAGCACCTGATAGTAGGGCTGGGCAACATCGGACCTGAGTACGAAGGAACCCGCCACAACATCGGATTCAGAATATTGGACGCCTTCGCTAAGGCGTCCAATATCGTTTTCCAGGACAAGCGCTATGGCTTCGTTGCCCACACAAGGGTGAAGAACCAGGAACTTGTCCTCCTGAAGCCGTCCACCTACATGAACCTCTCCGGCAACGCCGTACGCTACTGGCTGCAACAGGAGAAGATACCCCTGGAGAACCTGCTCGTGCTGGTCGACGACCTCTCGTTGCCCGTCGGCACCATACGCATGCGCCAGGGCGGCAGCGACGCCGGGCACAACGGTCTCAAGCACATCGCCCAGATGCTCGGTACCCAGCAGTACAACCGCCTGAAGTTCGGCATCGGCAACGACTTTCCCCGAGGCGGACAGATTGACTTCGTGCTCGGCCGCTTCAACCCCGAGGACGAAAAACTCGTGGACGAACGCGCCCTCGTGGCCTGCGACGCCATCCGGGCCTACGCCCTCAGCGGCATGGCCTTCGCCATGAACCACTACAACGGCAAGTAACTCATATAAATATAAACGTCATGGGAAGATACATCAACACCGGAAACGCCGGGTTTCAGAGAGCCCGAAGGAGCGAATACGTCGACAAGTCCCAACTGATATCTGTTGTCAACAGCACAATTGACACGGAGAAGAGTTACAGTTGCGTGTCGCGTAGCCGACGCTTCGGCAAGTCGATGGCAGCAGCGATGCTTGCTGCCTACTACGACCATTCGTGCGACTCACGCTCGCTGTTTGCCGACCTGGAGATAGCCAACGACCCTTCGTTCGAGCAGCACCTGAACCGCTACCCCGTCATCTACCTCGACATAACGGGCTTTACCACCCGCTACCACGACGACAACACCAGCATCCTCTCCTACAACAACGAGAACTCGCTGGCCTGCGTGCTCTCCATCGCCTACTACTATGCCAAGAACGACTACGTGATGCACCGCGAAAGGCTACGGGTAGGCGAGCAACGCTCGGGAATGTTGGCCAGCGGCAAGGGCTTTGCCGACATCGTGCTCATTCCCCGCAAGAACACGGATTCACCGGCCATCATCCTGGAACTGAAGGTGAACAAGGATGCCGACTCTGCCATAGATCAGATACACCGCAAGCAATATCCCACCAAGGTCGCCGAATACGCTGACCGCCTTCTGCTCGTCGGCATCAACTACGACCGCGAGACCAAGCAACACACTTGTCGCATAGAGAAGTAAAAAAAAACAGGCCCGTCCCATCCACGCCGCACCTATCCCATCGAAGAGCCGCTATCCATCACGGACAGCGGCTCTTTTTTTGGTTGGGCGGTCTTCACAGACGGCCCGCCCCTATTAACTTAATAAAACACAAATTGTGCACGAAGC
>JAFSXQ010000140.1 GCA_017444005.1 Bacteroidaceae bacterium
ATAGAAATATCATAGGAAATATCATTCGCTATCCGTTTCTGCATCAGATGGATAGTACCGATATGGACTCATCTTGTTCTTGCATTTTATGGATTCTTTATTTTGTTACTATTTCTATTAAATGGACGGGGTTGCTACCCGTCCCCGTAATCTGGCGAAACCGGAATCGATCTTCCGCTGCTGATGAGTCGGCCAATCCCTCCGGCGGAGGCCGTGAGTCTTTACGATTGGACTTTGGCTGCATATTTGAGTCGTTTCAGTCTTGATAGTTTTACTTCACCACCATTTTCTTTCCGCCCACGACGTACATGCCCTTGCGTGCCGACCGGGCGTTCACCTTACGCCCCAGCAGGTCGTAGACGACCTTATTCAGGCTCTCGAGGGCTTCGTTCTTCAGACTGTTAAGGCCAGTCGTGCCGATGCGGCTCCAAAAGTAGTGCGACGTGGTTTCTTCCCCCGAGTCGACGGTTGTCACCTGCGTCACCAGACAACCGTTGTCGTCGTAGGTGTTGACATAAGTGTTGTTGGTCGTAAACTCCATCCCCATCACCTTTGTTGTGGTGCTGGCCGAGGTCATGTTGTGATGGCTGTCGTAGGTCCAGTTCATCTCCATCTCCATCTGCATGCCCTCGTAGAGTGCCTGGGCGATGGCCTTGATTTTGTTGTCCCATTCGTCGAACTCGTAGTGGTTGGTTATCACCAGCACCCATTCGCCGTCCTGCAGTTCGTAGGTCTCCTCGTCCTCGTCGCAGAAATTGTGGAACTTGTGTACGATGACGCGTCTCGTGGGCTTCAGTTCGCCCGTAGGGTCGTCCTCGCTCCGTTCGTAGAAGATATACTCGCAGGGCTGCCCGTTCTCCTCGTTGTACTTGATGCATTCCGTGCGGCCGGTCAGCACGTACTGGCCGTCCTCGTAGTCGTAGGATTCGTCGTAGGTGGGTTTACCGTCCTCGTTGTAGAAGTAGAGATTGCGCCCGATGAGTTGGGTTTTGTCCTTATCGCTCAGATAACTGTACGAGTACTCGGCGGTCATCAGTCCGGCGCTGTTGTACTCGTAGATGGCCTTCATCATGCGGTCTCCCTTAATCTCTGTAATCATGCTGTCGACCTGGAAGCCGGCAACTCCTGCCTGGGCAAAGGCGCCCACGGCACACATGGCTCCGAAGAGCATCGTCAGAAGTTTTTTCATTTCCCTTTTTGTATTTAATTAATGTTTATTTCTTGACAAAGACGACGCGGCGGTTCTTGGCCCGGCCCTCCTCCGTCTTGTTGTCGGCCACGGGTTCGTGGCTACCCTTGCCTACGGGCTTCAGGTTGAAGCCGTCGACGCCCAGTTCCTCCAGTGCCTTCACGATGGCCTCGGCACGCTTTTGCGACAAGGGGTCGTTGATGGCATCGGAGCCTTGGTTATCGGTGTGGCCCTGCACCTCGAAGCGGACGGTGGGGTTCTTCTTCATATAGTCGGCCACTTTCATGATTTCCACCATCGACTCCTGCTTCAGCGTGGCCTTTCCGGTGTCGAAGAGGATGTTGTTGGTGACGAACTTGCCCGTCTCCTGGATGGCCTTCTCCACGGCGGTCATCGTCTGGGCCTGGCGGTCGTAGAGTTCCACGCCTCCCTTGGCCAGGCGCACGTTGGTGATGTAGTCGATGTGGTCTTCCCAGAACTCTGTTCGCAGGGTGAACCAGTCCATGACCCTAGCGTTGGGGATGTTGATGACGCGCCGGTTGTTGATGTACACCTTCAGGGCGCGTTTGTTGAACGAGAGGGCGAAATGGTTCCAGTCGTTCAGTTCGACGACGCCCTCCAGGGCGGTATTTCCCTCTATCTTTTCATCGCCATTAGGCTTTGCAATAAACCACATGATGTTGTCTCTACCAAAAACTATCTGGCTGTCGTAGTCGCCGCTCTCCGTCTTCAGCCATAACTGATAGCCGGAAGTATGCTCTTCCTCGCCCGTCACGAAGAAGTCGAACTCCAGAGTATACGTCTCGGGCAGGTACTTCCTGTTGCCGTCCTCCAGGAGCGGGGTGATTTCGGTATCCGAGCCATGCTCGAACTTGATGGCCATCCGACCATTCATTTTGGCCACCTCGGCGTTGTTCGCCAGCAGGTCCCACTTCGAGGGGAATTCACCCATCTGCTCGCCCTTCAAGTCATCCTCGAAGATGACCACCGTGCCCTGCACGAAGTCGCTCTTCACCTGCTCGCCCTGTGCCGTCTTCTTGGCCGGGACCTTCTTTGCGGCAACAGCGCCGTCGTCGGCTTCCTCCTCGTCGGCGTCTACGCCCTTCTTCGCCTTCTTATTGCTTTTGCCGTCGAGCATCTCATCGGCGACTTCCTCGACGGTGCGGTCCACCTTATTCTCTATCTTCTCTTTACTCCGGTCCACGACACGCTGCCCCAGACCCTTCAGAAATCCCTGTGCATGGACACCGACCGTCGACAGCACGGCCAGCACAAGGACAGCCATAAACTTCTTTGCATTCATAATCGTCATAAATAATACAATAGTACACGCAAAAATAGTGCTTTCCCGCCGTAAAGCCCGACTCTTTCGCAAGAAAATAACCGTAAGCGCCCGATTTACCACCCTTTTGGGTGGAGGCAAAAGCAGCTGCGGCTATGTCGGCATAGCAGTAGAGGCGGGTGCTACGCGTCCGAATCACGTCG
>JAFSXQ010000141.1 GCA_017444005.1 Bacteroidaceae bacterium
GACACGTGGCGAGGCGGCTTTTCGCGACATCGAGAGCAAGGTCCTGCAGGAAGTAATTTCTGCGTCCTGCGAAAAACTTTCAACTTTCAACTTTCAACTTTCAACTATACAGGACGCTGCCCGCCAGTTCATCGAGGCCATCGGCCAGCACCGCGTCTTCGCCTTCTACGGCACGATGGGGGCCGGCAAGACCACCTTCATCAAAGCCGTCTGCCAGCAACTGGGTGTAACCGACGACGTCGTGGCCTCGCCCACCTTCGCCATCGTCAACGAATACAAGGGCACGCAGGGCCCTATCTTCCACTTCGACTTCTACCGCATAAAAAAAATCTCCGAAGCCTATGACATAGGCTGCGAAGATTATTTCTACTCTGGCGATCTCTGCTTCATCGAGTGGCCCGAACTCATCGAGCCCCTGCTGCCCGACGATGCCGTATGCGTCACCATCAAGGCACAGCCCGACGGGAGCCGCACGGTTAGGTGGGAGTAACAACGCCTCGCATCGTTCACTTCACGACGGCGCGGACAACGAACCACAGATGCTCGGCAATGGCCGTAGGCCAACCGTAGTGGCGGGCCATCAGACGAAAACGTTCGAGAAGCGAGCGGCGATGGTTCTTCGTCGTAAGCCCTTCGCTGAGATAGTCGGTGAGGATGAGACGGGTGTTGAGGAAGCGCAGGCGGCGCTTCTCGGCACGTTGCATCAGGCGGATGCACCAGTCGTAGTCGGCCGAATAGCGATAGTTGAGGTCGTAGGGTGTGGCACGTGCCAAATCGGTGCGGACGTAGAAACTTTGGTGACAGACGAGCATGCCGCTGCGGAAGGACTTTGAGGTCAACTGTTCAGGAGCCTGCAAACGTCTGTGCCGTAGGAAACGGCCTTCGCCGTCGACGAGGTCGGTCTCGCCATACAGGATGGCATAGTTGGCACGGTTGCGCTGCCAGCCAGAGAGGGAGGCCAACTGTTCTAGGGTCGTGTCCTCATGCAGGCGGTCGCCAGCATTCAGGAATACCAGATAGTCGCCCGTGGCCTGCTGTATCCCCTTGTTCATGGCATCGTAAAGTCCATTGTCCGGCTCGCGGACAACACGGATGCCGTGTCGGTTCGTCAGGCTGTTGCGTTCCACATAGCGTTGTATGTGGCCCATGGTGTGGTCGCTGGAGCAGCCGTCGATGATGATGTGCTCAATGCACCCGTAGGTCTGTTCCTCCACGCTCCGGAGCGTACGCTCGATGGTGGATTCGGCGTTGTAGGTGACTGTGATTATGCTGATGAGCGGACTATCTTTCATATTCCTTTATATAGAGTTGTGCCACACGGCTTTCGTTGTAGGTCTCGTGAGCATAGCGGGCGGCTTCCTGTTGTAGTCCGGGATGGGCCAGCACGTAGCGTATGCCCTCGGCCAAGTCGTTGGCGTCGCGATAACGGGCCACGTAACCATCCCGTTGGTGGTGAATCATCTCAGGGATGCCGCCGACGTGGAACCCCACACAGGGTGTGCCGCACGACATGGCCTCGACAATGGTGTTGGGCAGATTGTCCTGCAACGAGGGGGTCACGAAGACATCGGCTGCGGCATACATCGCGGCCATGCGCTGTTCGTCGTTTATTTCGTAGTCGCCACCTTTGCCCACGCGCACCAGGCGGATGTCATCGGGGAGCCGTTTCAGGGCCTCCTCCAGGTAGCGCATGCCCTTCCGTTCGTCTGTCACCTTCTGGCAGATGAAAAGCACGATGGATTTGTCGTTGGGCAAATCAAGGACCGCACGGGCTTCGGCCTTGGGCATGGGGTGGAAAATGCGGTGGTCGATGGCATTGGGGATGCTCACGATGCGGTGTCCCCGGGCGAGTGCACTCTTGCGTGCTTCGTCGGCCATCCACCGGCTGCACCCGACGAACGTGATGTCGGCCTGTTGCCACATCTTCTGCTTCTGCTCGAAAATCCTGTAGGAAAGGTCCTTGGCGCCGGGATGCACCAGTTGGGGGCAGTGGCGGCAATGCGTCTGATGGCACGTGCAATCCTCGGCGTAGTGGCAGATTGCCGTGTAGGGCCACTGGTCGTGCATGGTCCAAATGATGCGCTTGCCGCTTTGCAAAATCTTCCCGATGTCCTTCAGCGAAAGGAAACCCTGATTCACCCAGTGCAGGTGGACAACGTCGGCTTCCTGAAACTCGCGCCGGCGGGTGATATCCTCGCCGCAGCAGGCGATGTCTGTCAGCCACAGGTTGTGCTTGCTCAACCGATTGGCCAGGAAGATGCGAAGCCTCTCTGCATAGAAGGGCCACATCCGCCTCCGCGTAGCCGCTGCCACCTCTACGCCCTCGGCTCGCAAGGCTTTCGCCAATCGGTTGGCGGCAATGGCTGCCCCGCCCGTCCGTTCTGTGGTATTGACTATCAGGACTTTCATGTCTTTATCTTTTTATACAGGTAGCGCACCACCTTACCCAGGGGCGTGTAGCGGATGCCCCAGTCGGTGATGGCACGGGCGAACTGGGCCTCGATGTCGGGGTCCTTCACGGGGTTCTCCACCCGTGTCAGGGGCAGGGGCTGTTGCTGCGGCGGGCGGTCGAACTCATACCATTGCAGCAGGCTCCACGAGCGGAAGTGCGTGCCTCCGGAGAGTCCGATGTTGCGCACCATCGTGCGCCCTGGTGTCAGGCAAAGCCCCCCGGCGCGATAGATGGCCAGTTCCCAGCAGATGTCCCAAGGGATGGGGCGACGGTCGAGGCTGCCGAGACAACGGAAGACGCCGCCGTACTGGATGGCGTCGAGGTCCTCGGAGGTCAGCCCTTGGAGGGCCTCTTCGCGTGTCGTGTAGTGCAAAAAGTGCCCATTCCATCGGTCTTTCCACGTTCCCCAGCCCCACCCGCTCATGTGCGGAGTGAAGTAGAAGGGCGTGTCGGCAAGGGAGAGGTTGGTGAATCCAGCGACGTGCATCACGCGCGATACATCTTTATACAGTTCGAAGGCCTGGTTCATGTACTGCAAGTAGTAAGGCGAGGTGACGATGTCATCCTCCAGCACGATGATGCGGTCGTGCGTCTCGAAGACCTGCGCTATGCCCTCCGTGATGTTGCGTTCCAGGTAGAAGTTCTCGGGCCGCGCCACCAGTTCGAACCTTCCGAAGGCCCCGGCAAACTCGCTCACCACCTGCCGGACTTCCCGGACCAGGGCCCACGACGCCTCGTCCCGTCCGCCGTCGCTGAAGACAAAGACCTCCGTCTCACTGGCCAGCGTGTTTGCGGCCAACGCCTCCAACGTCCGGCGGGTATTATCCGCCCGATTATAGACAAAAAGTGCTACGGGTGCAAGTTTCATAGTGCAAATTTACGAAATAATTGTGAATTGTGAATTGTGAATTGTGAATTATTTCGTACCTTTGCACTTGATGAACGTAGCGAAACCTCGAAACCACGCCTTCGACTTCCTTTGCGGCATCTGTATCATCCGCATGGTTAGTCTCCACGTCATGAGTTTTTGCGGCCATGCCGACGACGACTGGTGGCGCGAGGTGATGCAGTGGACCTACTACTTCATGTCGTTCTTCTTCTTCAAGGCGGGCTATTTCAACAAAAGCGTGCTGGGCGACAGTCGGCAATACTGCACGGACAAGGCCAAGCGCCTGCTCATCCCCTACTTCACGACGGGCTTGATAGGCGGCGCCATCTACTTTTCTTTTCAGCCCTTCATCATCGACCGCTTCCACCATCCCATCGAGCCGCTGGAACTGAACCATATCTGGACGACAAGCGCCTTCTACGGCAACAATCCCACGTGGTTCCTCTTCAGTTTCTTTGCCGCCTACATCGCCATACATTTCCTTGAGAAGGCACGCCATCGGCTCTTCCGCCACGCTCCGCAATGGATGCTGCAGTGGTCGTCGGCGTTCTACTTCGTGATGCCCTTCGTCAGTTACTGGCTGTACACACTGGGCAACCCGCTGTGGATGAGTCTGAGCAACGTGCCCATGGGGCTGTTCTTCTTCGAACTGGGCCGTGCCTGGAGCCGCCTGCTCGCCAAGTGGGAGGCCGACCTGACCATCTACCTGTCGCTGGGCCTCATCCTGCTGTTCGTTGTCAGCAACATCGTTTTCCACGATGCCGCCTACGTGATGTCGAGCAACAAGTTCTCGGGCAATCCCGTCGTGACGGTGGTGAACATCACCATCATCCTGTGCGGTCTGTCGGGGTTGCTCATTGCCGGCCAATTGCCGCGCGTGCCCGTCATCAACTTCATTGGCGAGCATTCGATGGTCTTCTTCGTCAGCCACTATCCGATGCTGTATTACGTCAAGTACATGCACCTCTGCTTTGGCCGAAGCATCTTTGGCCGATACGATGAGGCGCTGATTCTCCTGCCCGCCATCTTCCTCATCTGCGCTTGGTTGGTGCCCTACATCGAGCGCACCCCGTGGCTAAGCGGGAGGTGGCCGAAGAGAGAGTTGAAAGTTGAAAGTTGAGAGTTGGGAGTTGAAAGTTATAAGAATATGAATCAGGAGGAACTTCGAGCAAAATACAACCCCGACGGGTCGCTGCTGCGACAGATGCAGGAGCGCATGCTCCACGTCTACGAGGCCATCGATGCCATCTGCCAGCGCCACCAGATTCCCTACTGGCTGTCGGGCGGTTCGATGCTGGGAGCCGTACGCCACCGGGGATTCATCCCCTGGGACGACGACCTCGACCTGGAGATGCTGCGCCCCGACTTTGAGCGGCTGATGACGCTGCTTCCCCAGGAACTGCCCGCCGACATGGTGCTGCAATGGCATACCACCGACCCCAACTACTTCTTCCAATATGCCAAGGTGCGCGACCGCCGCAGCCAACTCTTCGAGCGCAACGGCTACGACCGCGTGTGGCAGGAGCATGGCATCTACGTCGACATCTTCCCCTTGGAGCGCGTCCCGTTGTGGATTCACCGGGCCTCGCTGCTCACCTTTGGTCACACTTACAAGATGTTGCGCACGGCCGCTGATCCCGTGCAGGCCATGCCTCGGGTGCGTCTGTTGGCCGCCGTCAACCGCCGCCTCGTGTTCCCCCTTCTGCGCCTGCTGGCCAGGGTGTTCCGCACGCGTTACTACGACTTCGCCCTTGGCATACCCTATTTCCAGAAGAGCACGTACGAGGACTTCCTGCCCGTGCGCCGCGTCCCTTTTGAACAGACAACGGCCCCCATCATGCGCCAAGCCGAGAAGTGCCTGGCATACCGCTACGGCGACTACATGCGCCTGCCCGACAATCCGGGAGCACAGTACCATGCCGAAGACGTGGAAATCGAAAATTGAAAATTGAAAGTTACGCTTTCGCCCTTCCGCTCTGTATCTTATAGTCGTAACTGTGCCGTCCTTCGGCACGGAAGTCCTGATGGTAGCGTTCCAGCACCTCGCGGAACACGTCGTCGTAGTGCGGGATGAACAGGTCGTCCTTGGCCAGCAGGTGGTCGACGATTTCGCGCGCCAGGGGCAGGGTGCCGTCCGTATCGTTCGTCAGGCCGCCGTTGAAGTGCGTACCCTTGATGGAACCGGGCGAAACGTTCAGTATGCAGTTCTTCGAACCCGCCTTCTCCAACTCCACATTCACGCTTTCGATGAAGACTTTCAGGGCAGCCTTCGTGGCGCTGTACACCGAGAAGAACGGCGTCGACATGAAGCCCGCTATGCTCCCCATGACCCCGCAGTAGAAGTCGTCTGCACCGAGCAGACGGGGATAGAAGCGTTTGACGATGCGCATCACGGGAATGGTGTTGACCTCGAAATACGTCGGAATCAGGTCCTCCTCGATGTCCCGGAAGAGCGCCAGCCGACCGAACCCGGCGGTAATCATCAGAAGGTCGACATCGAGATAGCGGTCGAAAATGCTGAAGTCCTCGTTCGTCAGGTCGAACTGCTCGAAGCGGAAACGGTCGGCCCATGCCGCATCGGGGGCCGCCTTGTCGACGACCGTCACCTCATATTGCTCACTCAAGTGCAGGGCAATCGCCAACCCTATGCCGTTGCTCCCGCCTACTACCAATGCCTTTCTCATTCTCTCTAATCTCTAATCCCTAATCCTTCTTCACATCCGGGTTCGGCTGGTGATCAATCTTGCTCTTTATCTCGTCGTAGCGTTCCACGATTTCCTTTTTGATGCTCGTCGACGACGTGCCCGAACCGTACGGGAAGTAGAAGACCGTGACGCCCAGTTCCTTCAGGTAGTCGTATTTGCCCGTCCAGTCGTCGCCCACCACGAAGACGTCGATGTTCAGTTTCCTGACGATTTCCGTGTGGTCGAGCGAACGTTGCGGGATGACGATGTCGGGGTAGCGGAGGGCCTTGATGATGGCAATGCGCTCCTCGAAGGGGATGATGGGCGGCCGCTTGTAGGAGCACACCAGTTCGTCGGTGCTCACGCCCACTATCAGGGTGTCGCCCAGTCCACGGGCGTACTCAATCATCTTCAGGTGATTGGAATGGAACATATCGAATGTCCCCGAGGTATAGACCACAATCTTGTCGTTGTACATAGTGCCAGAAACGTTTATCGCCTGCAAAGTTAATCATTTTTTTAATATGATGCCACGTATGGCCGCCCATTTTATCTGCATTTTTATGAAAATAGTGATGTCTTCGTCCAGGGCTACCGCCAGGGCAACATGTACCTGGCCGAGTGGTACGCCCGGCGCCCAGTTGCTCACCGTGGCGGAAATCTCGGCCAAACTCACCCTGTACGGCAACATCCGCCGCCCCGATGGACGTCCGCCAACTGGGTGCGCTGCTCAGGAAGATGGGGTACGTGGCGAAGCGCTTCGGTGACAAGGGAAGTCGCGGTTACGTCGTGATGGAACTGTCGGTCAATGCCGTGAACGCCCAACGCCGAATCAATGCATAGCGGACTATTTCCACTGACATACTGACATCACTGACATCGATTTTCAAAACCTGTTACTTTTACAATGTATATACTAAATCTTCTTGATAGGTTACATTTTTATAAAAGTCTAGAAATCGATGTCAGTGATGTCAGTATGTCAGCATCGACTGCACTTCTAGGTCGTCCTAAGAATTCCTAGGTCATCCTAGGTAACCCTTAACCATGAACCCACCTTACGGCTGCCCCAGGTACTTGAAGATGAGTTCCACCTGGCGGACGGTCAGGATGCGTTGCATCTTCTGGATGTCGTATCTTTGCAGAGTGAAAATGAGAAAATGAGAGAAACGAAGTGACGCGAGGGACGAAGCGATGCGACGTGGAGGCCTACACGATGCGACGCGAAAGCCCGAACGATGCTTGACGAGAACGAATTAGATTTTTATCTTTTCGAGAAGAACCCCGACGTGATGATGGCCGCATGGGCCGGGCAGATGGGGCACAAGGAGATTGCCATCTGTCTCTCCAAGCACAAGACGACGGACAACCTCGAACGGACGGGGGGCTTCACCGTCAGTTTCGCCGACGAGCGCACCGTGGCGGAGTCGGACTACTTCGGCCTCGTAAGCGGAAACGACGTGCCCGACAAAGTGGCCCGTGCAGGATTCACCATCACGCCCAGCCCCAACGTCGACGCACCCATCGTCAACGAGTACCCCCTGACGCTCGAGTGCCGGGTAGCGAGAATAGGGGAACAGCGCCATACATAGGCGCTTATAAGATAACACGTGACCGGGCGGCATCTATCATTCCGAGCAATTCGTCGCTCGCGCCGCTCCGGAACTTGCGGGCAAACATCTTGCCGCTCTGCATCAGGGCAGGGAAGTCGGAGGCGTCCATCACCTTGATGACGGGGTCGTAGACGATGTAGTGCAGGGGCGTCAGGGCATCGAGCCCGGGGTACCGGCCGACGGCAAGCATGCACTTCGATGCCCACAGGGGGGAATTGAAGGCTATCGTCTGAGGAAGGCACTCGTCGGGACCGAAACTGTGACGGAAGTAGCGCGCTATCTCGGGGTGCTGCCGACAGGTCTGCACGATGTATCGGGCCAGTTCCTCGCTGATGCACCACCAGGAAGCACCCTTGTAAAGGGCCCACCGCTTCCCGTCCACATCGAGGTGGAGTTTCCGGCGGATGCCGAGCAGCGTCAGCACCCGGCGACAGAGGATGCTCAGGCGGGCATCCCACCGGTTGCCGAACAGCGAGAACAGGGGCCGGTACTGGCTGTAGAGTTGCCGCTGTTGCGCGTTGAGCAATGCCGTATTCATGTTGTAGCCCATCAGTATTTCGTGGTCGCCCTGCGCCTCCAGCCACTGGGTGATGCGGTGGTTGCTCCAGAGCGGATAGTCGAGTCCGCTCAGCGAGAAGATA
This sequence comes from Bacteroidaceae bacterium, assembly GCA_017444005.1. GTDB lineage: Bacteria > Bacteroidota > Bacteroidia > Bacteroidales > Bacteroidaceae > Physcousia. The sequence continues at coordinate 8,280 of JAFSXQ010000141.1, forward strand.
CGGTCGAAATGCGTGGAGTGCCCGATGGCCGCCTCCAACAGGGAGAATTGGTAATCGACCTGCCGGAACGTGCCCCAGCGGATGTCCGTCCTTTTCTCGATGAAATGGACGTTTTTTGCATCAATAGCCCTACGGAAAGGCCGGATGTCCGACTTCCGGTCGATGTGGACGAAGAACTCGGCGTCCGCGTGCAGTGCCCGGATGAGGCGCGCCAACTGGGGAGCATCGGTATGGGCGGAGATGAGGTAGGCGATGTTCATGGCAACATGGGATTCGAGTGCAAAGGTACAACGAAGTGAGCGAAAACGCAAATTATTGAGTGAATTAATTACGCTCATCGCCCCACCGACTCACTCGAGCCAGTGGGGCGACTTTCGACCTATTTACTAACCTGATCCGTATGTTGTGAACCGTTTCAATGCAATATTTTACAGATTGAGCCGTCGGCATGGCGTACGATGTTGATGCCACGCACCAAGCGGCTGCTACGTCGACCGTCGAGCGTGAAGATGGCATGCTGTGCGGCCCGATGACGGTCGTCAGAGACGATGTCAGCGAGTCCAGTGCCGTCGTTGCCCAGATAGTAGAGATGCACGTTGTCGACGTATATCCACGAATTGGGATAAGTGTCGGTCTTGTAGAAGCCGATGGTGACAGGCATGGGAGTAGCCTCGGTAACGGCGAACTCAACCGTCACGCTATTGTAGCGTCCGCCATTGAAGAAGGTCTGCACCTGTGCGCCGGAGTTGGGAGCCACGATGACATGATTGGTCAGTACACGTCCATTCAATGTATAGGTATTACCGCTGAGTCCCAGTTCGGCAGCCTCCTCGGGCGAAGCACAGGTCTGAGTTTCGTCGAGCCAGAAGTAGACAGGCACTGTATCCTCGGCGGCATAGAGGTAGCCTTCGACGATGGGAGCATCGCCATTGGCCAAAGCCGATGTGCATGAGGTCTCATCGTTGAAGCGGTAGATAGCATCGGCTGTCAACCGATAGAGGCCATCGCGCAGCAGATAGATGTCCTGCGAGAGGGAGGCCACACCCGTGTGCCATGCTTCGTAGCCACCATTGTTAGACTGAACGTTGCCCGTCTGGCTGCTCAGGTAGAGATTCCAACCTTCGGGGGCAGTACGATTGGCGGTAGTTGCTACCGAGAAGTCGGCATTCTCCACCAGTTGTGTGATGTCGCCGGGGGCATCGGCAGAGGCCAGGTCGAGTGCCTTGTCGGAAAGCAGATAGCGCGTGAAGGCTATCTTCAGTTCGGCCAGCCAGTTCTCTATCTGTTCGTTGCTTTCAAATACCTCCTTCTCGATGCACTTACCGATCTTGCCGAGTATCTCGGGAAGGGTGGTGTCGGAATATTCACCTTCCAACTCGGACTGTCTAGCCGTGTACTTGATGTACATATCCATAATTTGGTCGGTCAGTTCGCCAGACCTTGCAGCATATTCCAAGGCCTGATTCAGGGCTTCAATCGCGTTGTTCTTTGCCTCGGAATCTGTGCCGTCAAGGGCATTCTCGCCTAACTGGATGGCAGCATCCAGATGATCTTGGGCGGCCGTGACGAGGATGGCATTAAGTTCCTGAGCCTGCAGGATGAGTTGAGCCAAGGCTTCGTCGAGGGCACTGCCACTGACGCCGTGATACAGTAGGCGCCACCCGTGCCAGACGACCCAGTGCCCGGCGGGCAGATTATCGGTGCCCACAATGCCCACATGCAGTGTTCCCCCATCTGTGGCAACCACTGAGGATGCAGCGACATCGGTCTTGGCACCAAGTTCGGCATACTTCTCATAAGTGAAGATTTCGTATGCACTCGCCTGTTGGTTGGGGACATAGAGGGTGCCGTCTGCCGTCTCCAATGCTGCCGACCCAGTCGGATAATCGTCGGTCAGAGCCAGTTCGGCTACATTGCACAACGGGCTGTGGCTGTTGCCGGCATAGACGTAGACGTACTCCATACTTGAATCAAGGTCGCCCGACTGCCACTGGGCATAGTTCTCGTCGTTGCTGCCGATGCGCACAAAGGCACGTGTCTCTATGCTGTACTTGCCCTTGGGCAAGTTGGCGAAGTCGCGATAAATGTGGAAGGGCTTCACGTCCCACACCTCGGCCGTGCCGTAGTTTGTCTTAAAGTTTCCGGTTCCTGTCTCGTTCATCCACACAGGGTTCGTGGCAGGATAACCTCCTGCGAATGCCGTCTGTGTGGTTCCGTATTCATACTCCATGTTGTCGAACAGGATGCTGATGTCAAGCGGTTCGGCCGACTCGGAACCTGTTCCTGCAATCTCGTCGAAAATAGCCTTTATGCCGGTCTTGAGGAAATCCCGGTAGCCGCTAATGGCCGCATTGATGTCATCGGTTGACAGGGTACGGTTCTCATAGGCGTCGAGCATCTGTTCGCGCTTCTCGGTAAGTTGCTCGTTCAGACTGGCGTACACCTTACCCGAATACGTCTCGGCATCTTTCTGCATCTGAGCGATGAAGGCTTCGGCCCGTTTGTAGGCCTCGATACTGGTCTGCAGAGCCAGTCGCGCATTGTGCAACTTGTTGTAGGCGGCGGTGTACTGGCTATCCTTGCCCTTGTCGGATGCAGCATCGGTGAGTTGCTTAGCCTCGGCCAGTGCCTCGGCAACAGCGTCGATAAGGGTCTGCTGGGCTTCGCTGTCGTTGCCCAGGAGTTTCTCGACAGTCTTCACCTCCGATGTCAAACCTACATACGAAGGCAGAGCCTGGCTGGGACCGGCTATGGAGAGACGGAAGTTGTCGGCAGCCACCCAGGTAAGGTTGGAATCGTCGAACATGAGACCAATGTTGATACTGTCCACCTCCTGGATGTCAAATTCGAAGGTAAAGTGCGAGGGAACGCGCACGTAGTTACCGTCCTCATCCTCAATCTCCTTGTCGCACAGGGTGCTGGCACTGTGGTTGACCACCGTTCCGTCGGTGTAATAGAGGTAAGCGCCACGGTATTCGTCGGGATCAACGTAGTTCTCATCATCGTCCTCCGACGTTGCATTGCGGGCAATGCCGTCGCACTCCAGAATGTAGTGACCAGAAGGCAGTCCCTTAACGGTCTGATAAATCAAACCGTCGCTGAGCAATGCCGGTGCAGGACGCCAAGCCTCGATGAACTGTTCGATACGAATGCCGTCGACAGTGTTTTCGTAGACTTGGTTTGCCTGGTAACCCTGGTTTTGTCCGATACCCGGTGTAAATTTCCAACCATTGGCATTACCGGAGGCGAAGTCGGGATTGTTGAGCACATATTTGGTCAGGGCTATGGGACTATCAGGCTTAGAGTTCTTGACCCCATAAACGAGCAGAGCCTCTCGCACCAATGGGCGCAGGGCCTCAACGGCGTTGTCTATTTGCTCGGAAGTGGAGTTATCATTGTTGTATACTGCGCCTGCAGCCGAAGTGTCGGCTCCGTATAATTCAGCCTCGCACAACATATCATATAATCGCAGGCGTGCACTATACAGTTCGAACGCTTTCCCATAGGCGGCATATTCGTCCAGGTCTACATTGTCGATGGGTATGAAATCCCAGTCGATGTACTTGCTGTCGGCGGGAAAGTCAAAGAGAACGGGGGCGCCCGGTGTGTCGCCACCGGCGAACTCATCGTCGTTCTCGTTAAACCCTGCCAAGCCAGGATAGGACTGGATGTAATAGTGGCCCCCGGGGTTTTTCGTAATCTTGAAGTACCAGCATTCCTGATTACGACGGTCTATCTGGCCCGTAGCCGGCCCGCCGGCAGCATATTCGCGGAAGAGATACTTGTCGGTGACCGCATAGTCGCTGCGCATCGTACCGTTGGGTTGCGGTCCATTGAAGTAGAACGTACCGTTCAGCCTCATCTTGTAGCCGTCCGGGTAGGTCTCCTGTTCACCCTCCCCCAGTGCTTCCACCATTACCTGCATGTAGGGGACGCCGTCCTCAGACAGACTGATGCGCGTGGCCCACAAGTTTGCGGCTGTCAGGAACTGACCCGTCTCTACGTTGAGGATGTAGTAGGCCGCACCTGCTTCCATGTCACCACCCGTGACCGAAGGTTGAGTGGGAGCCACAGGGGCTGTCCACGACTGAGCCATTGCTGCCACTGCGGTGGCAATCAGGCAAAGCATTGAAAAGAATCTTTTTTTCATGGTACTATTAATTATAGATTGGTTAGAGTTGATTAGATTGTCTATCGCAGGCAAATTTAGGCATAACATCCGTATGTTATCCCGAAAATAGCATTATTCGATGGGACTTTATTGCCCTGTATGCAAAAAAATGTCCCATCGAAGCGGTATCGATAGGACTATGGAAACAAATGATGTGAAACGATTGATGTCAGAAATGGCTGATGCGGTATTGCAGGGGCGTCACTCCCATAGCCTTCTTGAATATACGGTTGAAGTAGGAGAAATCTTGATAGCCCAGTTCATCGGCAATTGTCTTTATGGGCAGGTTGGTGGTGATGAGCGACAGTTGTGCACGTTCCAAGATGAGCCGCGTGATAAACACGTTGGGAGTCTCACCAGTGGCTTTCTTGAACTCGCGGATGAAATGTCCCTTCGACATACATGCGCGACTGGCCAAATCCCCTATATCGATTCTGGAACTGAGGTTGTGGCGTATGAATGCCAGTGTACCGTGAATGCGGTCGTCGGCAACGGCAATTTTGGGGCGCCCATATTTCAGGAAGCGAGACAGAAGGATGAAGAGTATGCCGCGCGACTCCGCCTTGTCGCAAAAGGGGCGTTGGAGGTTCTTACGGTAGTTGTTGATGAGCGTCTGGTGGTTGTCATAGGCATTGGGGTTGGACTCGGGAACTTTCAGAAACGGATTAATATAGTAAAGGCGTTTCATGAGCAACAGGTCGGTGGGGTCGGCTTTCACCTCCATTGGCAGTTCGTATTCGTCGAGTATACTACGGCCCAGAGTCGGATCCTCAAAAATGTGGATGTAGTAATGGGTGAAGAGCGAGTCACAAATGTCATTGTGGCGCATAAAGGCCGGGATGAAGTAGAGATATCCTGCTTTCAACTGGCAAATACCTTCAGGAGTCTCCACCTTGGCACTTCCTTCAGTCACATAGTATAACCGCGAGAAAGGGCTGCAGACATTTTTCCAGTTCCAATCGCCATTGTGACGACAGATTCCCACGTTGAGCGCGAACAGGTGCAAATCATCTATTGATAGTTCCATGTGAGACTATAGTTGTTTGATATATTACACTTCGACTTGTTTATCCTTTTTTTCAGCAAAGTTATACATTATCTTTCAAATGTATCACGGACGATTGATATTTTCACACAGAATATTATTAAAATCCCATCAAATCTATTTCCATGCCCGTTTTTTAGGACCATTTGCTGATATTGTCCAACAGCCGGATGCAATTTTACTTGCACCATTGGCATATTATTCATATTTTTGTCCCACTTTTACAAACGAGCATCAGGCATGTATATGCGAACTATTCTTTTATCATTATTGCTGCTACTTTCTGCGACGGAGGCGGTGGCACAGGAGACAGGACTTGCCCGCCACAATCTTTTTTATGCCGGACAAAGTAAGCGAATGCGTATGTTCATGATACAGGACGGACACGTCACCTGGAACTACGAGAACAAGGAGTGGCGCGGTGAAATCAGCGATGCCATCTTGCTAAGCGACGCCCACATTCTGATTGCACACCAGTACGGCATAGCCGAACTGACAGCCGAGGGCGACGTGGTGTGGCACTACGATGCCCAAAAGGGGACAGAAATCCACACCCTGCAGCCCATCGGTCGCACGCACGTGGTGTTTGTGCAGAACGGCCACCCGGCAAAGGCAATCGTGATGGAAATCCCGACGCTGAAGACGGTACGCGAGTTTGAACTGCCGGCCAATTCCAGCGGTTCGGTCCACGGGCAGTTCCGCAACGCACGACTGACGCGAAGAGGCACCCTGTTGGTGGCCAACATGGGGCAAAACTTCGTAAGCGAATACGCTGCAAACGGGGTGGAAATAGACCGATGGGAGGCCCCCCGGGTATGGTCGGTGAGCGAGACGGACAAGGGCGACCTGCTCATCGTGGGCAGCAGAGGGCACATCTGGGAAATGACACGCGGCGGTCAGGTGGTCTGGGAACTGGAGACTGCCCCACTGGGTGTGACATCACCACAAAAGATAGTTAGGCTGAAGAACGGGCACGCCATCATAAACAACTGGTACAACGAATGGAACAAAACCCCGATGGACACGTTGCACGCCCCCATTCAGGCAGTGGAGGTGGACGCGAAGGGGAACGTGGTATGGCAACTGTGCGAGTGGCGCTCACCCGACCTGGGGCCAGCAACCACGCTGCAACCGCTGGATCAGGCCGTGGATCGCAACCGTCTCTTCTTTGGTGAGTTCAATGGGCGTTCACCCAAACTCTTCGTGGGGCCCAACGAACCGCATGGTGTGGGCCGAGGCATCCATCCGGGACGCGTAGCCTGGATTCACGCTCCGGGTGTTGCCCGGTGGGACGGCAAGACGGGTCTGTGGGTGGAGGACCGATGGAATAGCCAGTCGCGAGCCGACGAAATGGTGAAGGAGGCCATCTGCCAACTGACGGGTGAGACCTCGGCCAGGAAGGGGTGGAAGGCGCTCTTCCGACACTTCAACAAGATACACGGAAGGGGCACCCGCGGTTACAAGAAAGGAGAAAGCGTGGCCGTGAAACTGAACCTGAACAACGCCATCACGCACCGCGACACGGTGGAACTCAACTCCTCGCCCTTTGTCACGCTGTCCCTTGTGCGTTCGCTGGTCAACGATGCCGGTGTGCGCGAGGCCGACATCGTGTTGTGCGAACCCAGCCGCGCCATCACCGACAGCATCTACGAGAAGGTACACAGGGAATTTCCCGCCGTGCAGTTCTTCGACAACCTGGGCGGCGAAGGCCGGCAAAAGTGTGAGTACTACTCCGAGCGCATCGTCTATTCTGCTGAGAACGGAGCCATGGCACGAGGACTGGCCCGCTGTGTGGTGGATGCCACATACCTCATCAACAGTGCCCTGCTAAAGACGCACAACGGCCCCGGCGTGACGCTGACAGGCAAGAACTGGTACGGGGCCACCGACATCAATCTCATCTGGCGGCGGAACGCACACAACAATGTCAGCCCCGACAAACGTAATGGGCGACCGGGCTACAAGACGTTTGTGGACTTCATGGCCCACAAAGATTTGGGACAGAAAACGCTGTTATTCCTCATCGACGGGACCTATGGCTCGCGCGACGTGAACGGCGCACCCAATCCCAAGTGGGCCAAAGCGCCCTTCAACGGCGACTGGGCCTGTTCACTTATCGCCTCGCAAGACGAACTGGCCTGCGATGCCGTCGGCATGGACATCATCATCGGTGAATGGCCAGAGTTTGAAAGTCTGAACTATTGCGATGAATATCTGCGCGAGGCTGCCATGATTCCCAATCCCCCCAGCGGCACGGTCTATAAGCAGGAGGGTAAGCCCCTTACGACCCCACTGGGTGTGTTCGAGCACTGGAACAACCGCGACGAACGTAAATATACAAAAATTGACTTGATATATAAGAAACTGTAAGCATGAGACGCAAGGGGATAATGCTGCTGGCCACACTGCTGAGCATCTGTGCCGTGCAGACGAGGGCTGATGTGGGCGATGCCTTCCACGATGTACTGCCAGTTACAGATGAGACTATGAAGATGAGTCTTAACGGGATATGGCAACTGAAGGTGGTTGAGGGTACAGTACCCGGCAACGAGGTGCCTCAGCCCGATGACACGTGGGGCTACATCCCCGTGCCCGGCTGTTGGGAGACCTACGGCTTCAGCCAACCCAACTACGACAAAGCCCGTCCATTGACGGGATATTACAGGACCGAATTTGAGGTGCCCGACACATGGAAGGGGCAATGCATCATGCTGCGGCTGGATGGTGTGCTCTACGGCTACGACCTGTGGATCAACGGTCAGTGGGCTGGCACATGGCGCTCGGCCTACAACACGGCGTTGTTTGACATCACTCCCTACATCGACCGCCGTCGTGGCAAACAGCAGTTAGCCTTGCGCGTTATCACGGTTTTTCCAGGCAGCGAATTCGACTACAACGACGACTGGGCTCCGTGCGGCATTTTCCGCGACGTCACGCTCTTTGCCATACCGCCAATCCATCTGGCTGACCTGACCATCAGCACCCGCATGACAGGCGAAGTTGATATCCAGACACGCATAGCCGGCGATACCCGCCATACGCGTGTGGAGTACTGTATCGAGGAAGAAGGGCTGAAGGCTGATGGTCCGCACGCCCGGCTCCGAGTGGATGTCCCTCGCCTGTGGACGGCAGAGACTCCGAACCTCTACACACTGACGACGCGCCTCTACCGAAAGGGGCGGCTGTTGCAACAGTTTCGCCACAGGTTCGGCATACGTGAACTGTCCATTGAGGGGAACGTGCTGAAACTAAACGGACGGCCCATCAAACTGAGGGGCGTGACCTCGCACTCTACAGACCCACGAACGGTGAAGGTAATCGACGACACGCTGACATTGAAGGACATGCGCATGATGAAGGAGGCCTCGGTCAACTACATCCGCACCTCACATTACCCACGTGAACCTCGCTTTTACGAACTGGCCGACTCGCTGGGATTCTATGTCATCGACGAAGTACCCTTTGGCTACGGCGACCGGCTCCTGTCTGACTCCGCCTTCTACGAAACACTGCAACAACGCGCACAGGCCACCATCCGGCGCGACAAGAACCACGCCTGCGTGCTCATCTGGAGCCTGGGCAACGAAAACCCCCTAACCGATATGTGCGTACAACTAGGCCAGTACGTGAAGGAGCAACTCGATACGGTACGTCCCATCTGCTACCCTCAGGTGGGCAGTTACTTCCGCCGCTTCAACTTCCAGTTCCCCCATATAGCCGACATCTATGCACCACACTATCCGTCGGTGGGGCAGGTGGCCGGTTTTTACCAGCGAAGCGACCGCCCGGTCATCTTCACCGAGTACTGCCACACACTGGGCACCTCGTTTGAGGACCACGACCTGCGGTGGGAGACCATCGAGCATACGCCGTGCCTGGCCGGAGGCAGTGTGTGGGAGTGGGTTGACCAAGGTATGCCCTTCAAGAGCGAGCCGACGGACGGTTACGGCTACGAGGAACGTGTGTTCACAAGTGCCACCGAAGGATTCGAAATGGAGGGGAACAAGGGTGCCGACGGATTGCTGTATGCCAACCGCGTCCCGCTGCCCAACTACTACGAAATGCAGCACAACTATGCACGGGCCTGTGTCACGGACAGTGTGCTTAAGACTACTGACGACGAGGCAGGAAGCGCGCTCCAACTGCACATCCGCAACCGCTACGACTTCATTGACTTAGAAGGCAACGTCAGTTTCCGATGGGCCGTGAAAGCCGACCGCGACACACTGGCCCAGGGGCGCTTCTCGCCCCGCTGCGCTCCCCGTCAGGAGACAATCTACCGTTTGTCGCTGCCAGTCCGTCCCGATTCGGTCAGGATGTGGGCACTGGAATTAGAACTCAGCGACAAGGAGGGGCACACCTTCCTGCATCAGGCTGTCCCCATCGGCAGGCAGTCCCTCATGCCCCGACTGCTGAAGGGGCTGGACCTCCCGACGGGCAATCCGCTGGACTACGTGCAAGGTCCTCTGTTAGTCAGGGCCGGACGAAAGGCCACGATGGCAGAACGGCTGACGATAAAAGACAAACGCCTGGAACGCTACCTCCTGCGCCTGTCGGACGACGGAAAGCAGGCAGGCGACATAGCCACCCGCATAGAAACCCAGATGGAGGGCAATGCGCTGCACGTAAATTTCTCGTTGACACCCGATACCACGGAGACCTTTCTTTCCGAACTGGGACTGGCCATGCTGCTGGACAAACGCATTGACCGCGTGCAATGGATAGGGCAAGGCCCCTGGCCGACCTATCCCGGCAGAAGCCAGGCCGGACACTACGGACTGCATGGTTTGCAACGGAACGACCTCTATTTCGAGGGGAACCGTCACGGACTGGAGGCAACCCTGCTCACCGATGCCCAGGGCAACGGGGTGCTGTTAGTATGCCGTCGGGGCGATGTCAGTTTCGAACAGACCGACCACGGCATCGTACTCACCTACAACGCCGCAGTCGCGGGTCTGGGACCGAAATCGTCACGTACGGCCTATCCCGTTGTAGCCCGCACCGCCGGGACGGTGGAAGGCGACTTTTATCTCTACCGGGTGGATGCGGACAAGACGCCTCGCATCATCAGTGAACTGTTCGATGCGCCCAATCACGTGCCCATGCCGTTCCATCCCTTCGTGACGCAGTACGACACCTATCTGCTGCGCTTTGCCGACATCGTCGTTGAGGGGAAATAAGACATCACAAGTCACTTACTTGCGGCCAAAGAGGTATTGACGGAACAGGGGACTCACGCGCAGTACCTGACTGACAAGGAGGCAGAAGGCGATGACCACGAGGGCAACGGATGCGGATGCGACAATCTCCAACACGAAGTTAGGCTGGTTCTGGTTGAACCACGTGCCCACCTGCGGCAAGCGGGGCAGGAGGATGTAGTGAAGAAGATAGACGTCGAGCGTGCGCACACCGATGTATTGCAGGGCTCGGCCGACGGGGCGGTCGCTGATGAACCACGCGTCGTAGTGCCGGAAGAACATGACCACCAAGGTCAGCAGCGAGAACATGGCCAGGGTGCGAGGCAGGTTCACCCACTCCATCTTACACATGTGCCACCGGAAGAAGTCGGCACAGGCCACGAAGGCCAGAAAGGTGAGCAGAGGGAAGAACCACGATGAATCGGCCACTTTCTGCACCTCGCCCCAGTAGCGGTGCGCCAGA
>JAFSXQ010000142.1 GCA_017444005.1 Bacteroidaceae bacterium
CGGCTACGCAGCCATCGGGTTCTGGATGGAGCACAAGTCGAACACTGACACCGACTACCGCCAGTATGCCGTGAGCATCGACGAACTGGAGCGGCTGACCGGCATCGACTTCTTCTGCAACCTCCCCGACAACCTGGAAAATCAGGTCGAGAGCAACCTCGTGCTCTCGCTCTGGAAGATCTAAGAGGAGAAGGAATCGGAGGGAATCATTTCGTCAGATTCCCCAGGATGTCGCGCGTCAGTTCACGCGTGATGGTGCGCGTGGCTGCTGATGTGGCATTCTTGGCCACACGGCCCGTGGCCGACGTCTTCGACTTCGTCTTCTTGCCCGTCACGGCGTCCGACACCATCGTGCCCAACACCGTGGCCAGTGTGCCCGTAACGGCAGTGATGACGGCCTTCAGCACCTTCGACACGATGCCCGGCTTCTGCTTCGCGGCCTTTTCGGGCTTTTCAGCCTTCCCGGCGGGTGAACCGCCAGGCACACTGCCTGCGTCATTCGCTGCATTTCCGGTCTCCTCTGCGGCCTCTGCGAGCATGGCTTGCAGTTGTTCGTAGGCACTCTGGTTGTCCACAGGCGTGTCGTACTTGCCGTAGATGCGCGACTGCCGGATGATGTCCAGCCGCTGGCCCTCGGTGATGGCCCCTATCTGCGACAGCGGGAACAGAATCTTGGCACGCTCCACCACGCTGGGGGCGCCCTTCTCGTCGAGGAACGACACCAGTGCCTCACCCGTCTCCAGGTTCATGATGGCCTCGTCGGTTTTGAAGGCAGGATTGGGACGGAACGTATCGGCAGCCGTACGGACGGCCTTCTGGTCCTTCGGCGTGTAGGCACGCAGGGCATGCTGCACGCGGTTGCCCAACTGTCCGAGGATGTTCTCGGGGATGTCCGTCGGGCTCTGCGTCACGAAGTAGATGCCCACGCCCTTTGAGCGGATAAGCCGGATGACCTGTTCTATCTTGTCCGTCAAGGCCTTCGACGTGTCCTCGAACAGCATGTGAGCCTCGTCGAAGAAGAAGATGAGTTTCGGCAGCGGCAAGTCGCCCACCTCGGGCAACTTCGAATAGAGGTCGCTCAAGAGCCACAGAAGGAACGTCGAGTACAACTTCGGCTGCATCATCAGCCGGTCGGCAGCCAGTACGTTCATCACGCCCTTTCCGCCCTCGGTCTGCATCAGGTCGTAGATGTCGAACGAGGGTTCGCCGAAGAACTTCTCGGCCCCCTGATTCTCCAACTGAAGCAGCGAACGCTGTATGGCCCCCACTGATGCCGCGGACACGTTGCCGTACTTCGTGGCATACTCCTTGGCATGCTTCGACACGAAGTCGAGCATCGCGCGGAGATCCTTCAGGTCGGTCAGTAGCAGGCCCTGCTCATCGGCAATGCGGAAGGTGATGTTCAGCACGCCGTCCTGGGTGTCGTTCAACCCCAACAACCGGCTCAGCAACTGAGGCCCCATCTGTGAAATGGTGGCCCGCATCGGATGCCCCTGCTCGCCGTAGACGTCGAAGAAGCGCACTGGGCAGGCCTGAAACTCGGGGTTCTCAATGCCGAATTCTGGCAGGCGTTTCTCGATGAAGCCACTCATCCGGCCCGTCTGGCTGATGCCCGAGAGGTCGCCCTTCATGTCCGCCATGAAGCAGGGCACGCCTGCCTGGCAGAAACTTTCGGCAATCACCTGCAGCGTCACCGTCTTACCCGTACCCGTGGCTCCGGCCACCAATCCGTGGCGGTTGGCCATCTTGCCCACGATGGAGAGTGGGCCGTTCTCGCAATGGGCTACGTACAACCCGCGTTCTTTGTCAAACATATCGCTTATCTATTTATATATATTTATATATAAGTACTACAACTGTTTATCTTCACTGCTCAGTCATGCGTCCGCACCTTTCATGTATTCCGTCGGCGACACACCGTAGAACTTGCGGAACATTGTAGAGAAGGTTGTGGGGCTGGAGAAGCCGCAGGCATAGCAGACATCGGCTATGGAATGATGTCCCGTCTGTAGCAAATTAGCCGCCTGTTTGAGACGGATGTTGCGCACAAAGTCGCGCGCACTCTGGTTGGTCAGTTCCTTCATCCGGCGGTGCAGGTGATTGCGACTGATACCGACCTCCTCGGCCAGTTGTTCCACCGTGAACTCGCTATCATCGAGATGGGCATTGACAACGGCCATCACACGATTCAGCAACTGATCGTCGAGCGACTCCAGTTTGACGTCTTCCACACGGGCAGACTGATCCTCCCGGCCACTGTACTTGGTTTGCAGGGTGGCCCGGCTGTGCAGGAGGTTCTGGATTGTACGCTTCAGCACCTCCATGTTGAAAGGCTTCGTCAGATAGGCATCAGCCCCCACGTCCAGCCCTTCGATACGGTCCTCGTCCGTATCTTTGGCCGTCAGCAGGATGACGGGCACCGCGCTGACATTGATGTTGGCACGTATCTCGGCCAGCAGTTGCAGACCATCCATCTCCGGCATCATCACGTCGGAGATGAGCAAGTCGGGTTGCCGGGTCAGTACTGTCTTCAGCGCATCGCGCCCATTCGTGCAGGCCGTAACACGATAGGTAACAGAAAGTTCCGTCTGCAGATAGTTCCGAATCTCATCATCATCCTCGGCTATCACAATGGAAATGCCGCCACCGGGTACCTCCATGTGAACATCTTCCTCGACACGCACAGCCTCCCTCTCTGGGCTGTCCGTCCGCTCTTCCACATCACTGTCACCCATTTCCTCCTTAGAGAGATGGCCGCACCCCAGAGGCAGACTGATGATGAAGCGGCAACCACGGTCGGGATTGTTCTCAGCATGGATATGGCCGTGGTGCAATTCGACGAGCGAACGTGTCAGGTCCAGCCCGATTCCTGTTCCCACGTAGCGGTCGTTGGCCACGCTGGCCGTCTGGTAGAAACGCTGGAAGATGCGTTCCAGTTTGTCCTCCGGAATCTTCTCCCCGTCATCGTTGACCGTGATGATCACGTCCCGTTCCCCCTTCTGCACGGCTATATCCACGTGTCCGTCGAGCGAGGTAAACTTAAAGGCATTGGAAAGCACGTTCATCAGGACTTTGTCGAAAGCCTGGCGGTCTATCCAAACGGGCAACTCGTCTGCTTCGTGTGTGAAGGTAAACTGTATACGCTTCTCCCGAGCCATGGGCTGGAAGGTCTGCACGATGTCATCGATGAAGCCGAGGATGTCCGTCTGGCGCATGTGCATCTGCATCTGTCCCTTCTCTATCTTCCGTATGTCGAGCATCTGCCCGACGATGCTCAGTATGCGTTCGGCATTGCGCTTGATGAGGCGATAGGTGCGCTGTCGCGAAGCGTCGCCGTCCTCGCGCATCAGTGTCTGCAAGGGCGACACGATGAGGGTCATGGGCGTCCGGATCTCGTGGCCCATGTTCATGAAGAACTGTAGGCGCTGTTCCTGCATCTGGTTGGCATGGATGTGCTCTTGCAGGAGCAAGCGTTGCCGTTCACGCTTCTTTCTCCACCGAAAGTATTGCCAGACAATCGCCGCCAGCAACAGCAGATACAGGAACAAGGCATAGGGCGAAAGATACCACGCCGGACGCACACGGATGGTGAACTCGCGGATGTCGGTCTGTGTCCGGCCGTCGGTAGCCCTGACGCGGAAATGATAGGAACCAGTGCCCAGGTGGCTGAACTGCAGTTCGTTCTTCCCGGCATCCATCGTCTGCCAGTCGCCCTTGTTGATGCTGTACTGGATTTGAACACGATCGTTCAACCCGTATGTAAGTGCCGTGAAGAAGAGGCTGAAACTGTTGTCGTCATGCGAAAGGGTGATGTATTTCGTTTGCATGATGGGTTCCTGGGTGGCGTGTTGCCAACCCGACATCGTGGCGGTGGTGACAGGTATTCCCCCGATTCTCATCTCAGACAGGTAGAGCACAGGCGGCAACGGTTCGTAACGCACTTCGTCCGGATTGAAGAGTGTCAGGCCGCCCGTTCC
>JAFSXQ010000143.1 GCA_017444005.1 Bacteroidaceae bacterium
AGAATCAGGATTACAACCAGCCTTCTGAATACTTGAATACTCATAATAGTAACTTTTATTCTTCACTCTTCGTTCTTCACTCGAATAAGCTCAGTTGCCCGTTCAGTTCGTCGGCCACTTCCTCCTGGCTCTGTTCCTCTATGGGTTCCTCTTCCGCGGGCTCTGTGTCCTCTGCCTCCTCTGCGGTCGCAGTGCTCACGGGCTCCGGCCAACGGGTGGGTTCCAGTTCCTCGATGCGGGCCACGTTGCAAGTGGTGATGCGCTTGCCCTTGGCCTTGAAACTCTTGACACCGATGAAGTCCTCGGCCTCCAGGTCCATAGGTTCGCGGAAGTCATCGTTGCCGCCCATCGTGACGAGCAGGTGGGGATAGGGTGTGTCGGTGAGCAGAATGAGGCGGCTGTCGGGGTTCTCGCCCAGGTAGTTCTGGTGGCGCGCGGTGGCGTCGAGCGTGAAGCGCTTCATGTAGGCGTAGCCCTGCTGGTCGGCGTCGAAGAGGCAGGCCGTCCAGACCTTCCCGGCGTCGTACTTCTCGATGCGCAGGATGTCGTCCTCGTAGTGATTGTTCACGTCGAAGTTCGTGACGTAGAACTCGCCGTTCCGACGGATCACCAGTATCTGTTCGTCGCTGTTGAACTCGCCCAGGAACTGGCCCTGGTTGTCGTAGTTCAGTCGCTTCACGTCTGGGTCGAACCACACCTTGCGGCCACCCAGCGTGCTGCCGCCGTGGCGACTGAGGCGTATGCTGGCCACGTCGAGTTTCGTCACCAGGTTGCCCATGCTCTGGCGGCCCTTGATGGCTATCTCGGAGAAGTCCTTGTCGAAGAAGATGCGCTTCAGTTTCGGGTTCGGCTTCAGCGTCACCTTCACCACCTCGGCCTCGCCATTGGGGTTCGGGGTGAAGTAGACGACGCGACTGCCCGGCTTGCCCTGCGTCAGGTCGTACTCACGGTCGCGGGTCATGCTGGTCACGTTGAAGCGCTTGATGTAGTAGGCCCCCGCCTTGCCGTCGCGGTAAATGGCGTTATAGACCGTGCGCGAATCATTCTTCTTGAAGACGGCCACGTGGATGATTTCGGCCTTCCGCTTCTCCGCCTTCGAACGCTCCGTCTCGCCCACGAAGAGTTTGTCGGCGATGCGCACCACCTTGTACGTGCCGTCCTTGTAGAAGAGGATGACGTCGTCGATGTCGGAGCAGTTCTGCACGAACTCGTCCTTCTTCAGGCCCGTGCCGATGAAGCCCTCCTCGCGGTTGATGTAGAGTTTCTGATTGGCCTCCACCACCTTGGCGGCGGTGATGGTGTCGAAGTTCTTTATCTCGGTCAGGCGCGGATGGTCCTTGCCGTACTTCTCCTTGATGAAGCGGAACCAGTCGGCGGTCACCTCCACCATGTTGGCCAGTTCCTTGTCTATCTGGGCTATCTCGTCCTTGATGCGGGCGATATTCTCCTCGGCCTTATCCTTGTTGAACTTCAGGATGCGGGCCATCTTTATCTCCATCAGGCGCAGGATGTCGTCCTTCGTCACCTCGCGAATCATCTTTGGGTACCACGGGGTCAGTCGTTCGTCAATCCACTCGCAGGCCGCGTCCATCGTCTTGGCGTTCTCGAACTGCTTGTCTTTGTAGATGCGCTCCTCGATGAATATCTGTTCCAGGGTGGCGAAGTGCAGGGCCTCCAGCAGTTCGCCCTTGCGGATGAGTCGCTCCTGCCGGAGCAGGTTGAGTGTCGTGTCGGTGTTGCGCTTCAGTACGTCGCTCACCGTCAGGAAACAGGGCTTGCGCTCGTCGATGACGCAGCAGTTGGGCGAGATGCTGACCTCACAGTCGGTGCAGGCATACAGCGCGTCGATGGTCTTGTCGCTGCTGGCGCCCGGGGTCAGGTGGATGAGTATTTCCACGCCCGATGCCGTCAGGTCTTCCACCTTCCTGACCTTTATCTTGCCCTTCTCGGCAGCCTTCAAAATGCTGTCGATGAAGGCCGAGGGCTTGCTGGCCGTGCCGGTGGTCTTGCCGAAGGGAATCTCCGTGATGGCCAGCGTCTTGGCATCGCGCTTCTCAATCTTGGCGCGGACGCGCACCGTTCCGCCACGCTGTCCGTCGTTGTACTTCGACACGTCGATTGAGCCGCCCGTGGGGAAGTCGGGGTAGAGGTGGAACTCCTCGCCGTGGAGGTAATTGATGGCGGCGTCGCAGATTTCGTTCAGGTTGTGCGGCAATATCTTGCAACTCAGGCCCACGGCAATGCCCTCGGCGCCCTGTGCCAGCAGCAGGGGGAACTTCACGGGCAGCGTCACCGGCTCCTTGTTGCGGCCGTCGTAGGAGAGTTTCCACTCCGTCGTCTTCGGGTTGAAGACCACGTCGAGGGCGAACTTCGACAGGCGGGCCTCGATGTAACGGCCGGCGGCGGCATCGTCGCCCGTCAGGATGTTACCCCAGTTTCCCTGGCAGTCGACGAGCAGGTCCTTCTGTCCCAACTGCACCAGCGCGTCCTTGATGGAGGCGTCGCCGTGGGGGTGGAACTGCATCGTGTGGCCCACGATGTTGGCCACCTTGTTGAAGCGTCCGTCGTCCATGCGCTTCATGGAGTGCATGATGCGCCGCTGCACGGGCTTGAAGCCGTCGGTGATGTGCGGCACGGCGCGTTCCAGGATTACGTAGGATGCGTAGTCGAGGAACCAACTCTGGTACATCTGGTTCAGGTGGTGGGTGATGCCTTCTATCTGCTTTACGTCGTCAGTCATGTAGTTTTTAAGGGGTAAATCGTCTATTTTCCGTGCAAATATAGTAAAAAAATCGCAAAGGACGATGCTTTAAGGCGAAGAAAATAGTTAGATTTCACGATGCCGATTCAGTATTTTTGCGTACTTTTGCACCATCAAACCAATCTATTCCGCTATGCGACATCTACTGATAACGTTATTTCTCGTGCTGGCACAGGCAGGGATGGCCGAGGACGGCAGTCGGCTGTGGCTACGTTTCGAGGGCAAAGGGACGGCCTCCGTCAATGGGGTGAAGTGCCTGGCAGCCGAAGAGTTACGAACCAACTGGCAGGGGGCACCCGTCGTGCTGCGACGCCAAAAGGGACTGCCCCGCGAGGGTTACCGCATCGTGGCCGGTGCCGACGGCGTAGAGATAGCCGCAAGCACCGACGCGGGACTGCTCTACGGTGCCTACCACCTGCTGCGCCTGCAACAAACGGGAGCCGCCTCGGGAGCACTGGACATCAGCGAAAACCCGGCCTACGACCTGCGCATCCTGAACCACTGGGACAACCCCGACGGCACCATCGAGCGTGGTTTCGCAGGGCGGAGCATCTTCTGGGCCAAGAAGGACAAGGAACGCATCCGCCAGTACGCCCGGGCCTGCGCTTCGGTGGGCATCAACGGGGCGGTGCTGAACAACGTGAACGCCAAGCCCGAGACGCTCAGCAGCGAAACGCTGGCGTGGGTGAAGACCGTTGCCGACCTGCTGCGTCCCTACGGCATCCGCGTCTACCTGTCCGTCAACTTCGCCTCGCCCATCCGCCTGGGGGGCCTCTCCACTGCCGACCCGCTGGACAAGCAGGTCGTCCGCTGGTGGGAGGATAAGGTGAAGGAAATCTACCGTCTGGTGCCCGACTTCGGCGGTTTCCTGGTGAAGGCCAATTCGGAAGGCGAGCCCGGTCCCTGCGACTACGGCCGCACCCATGCCCAGGGAGCCAACATGCTGGCCCGGGCCGTGAAACCCCACCGGGGCATCGTCATGTGGCGCACGTTCGTCTACAGCCCCAACGACGAGGACCGCGCCAAGCAGGCCTACAAGGAGTTTATGCCCCTGGACGGGCAGTTCCTCGACAACGTCATCCTGCAGATAAAGAACGGCCCCATCGACTTCCAGCCGCGCGAGCCGTACAGCCCCCTGTTCACCAG
>JAFSXQ010000144.1 GCA_017444005.1 Bacteroidaceae bacterium
GAACTGCTGGACGTGAACAAGCCCGGCCTGAACATCGACCACGTGCGCTGGTACGAGCCTTACCACCACGCCACGCTCTTTGCCGACCAGCCGGCCCGCAACTACGTCTACGACGAGGATCAGGACGGTGCCTTCGTCATGCGCAACGACAACGACGACGAGGACGATGCCACCACGAGCGAATACCTGTGGGTGCACTTCACCCTGCAAACCGGCCAGCCAATCGGCGGCGGCGACATCTACCTCTACGGACAATGGTGCAACGGCCCGCTCGACCCGCAATGCCGGATGCAGTGGAACGAGGAGACACACCAATACGAAGCCGCCGTCTACCTGAAACAGGGCTACTACAACTATCAATACATTCAAGAAAACGGCCCCTCGCCCGACGGCAACTTCTTCCAGACGGAGAACGAATACATCATCCTCGTCTATCACCGGCCGCAGGGCGGACGCTACGACAAACTGGTCGGCTACCAGCGGGCAACCACCAGACCAGCCTAGGACAGCCTAGGACAACCTAGGAAATCCTAGGAAGACCTAGAAAATCCTAGATCAGCCCCACTTCCTGCCAACTGGCCATCAGTTTCTCGGCATCAGCCCGTGCCGTGGCCTCGTCGACCTCATAGTTGTCGAGCAGAACCTTCACGACATCGTCAATCTCGAAGTCCTTGCCGACAACGGCCTCCCAGACCTCTGCGGCACTGGCATTCAGGCTGACGAGCCGGCTGAAATCGATGTTCTTGCGTCCCGTGGCCACGATGACGTATTCGCCACAGACGTTCTTCAAATTAAAACCGTCTTTTATTTTCATCTCTTATTTACCTTTTAATCGTTTACCATTTCGCTAAATCAATGCCTTGTAGACAAACAGCAGATAGCGGCGGATGGGCAGCAGCCGACGCCACAGGCGTGCACGGCGCTGCATGCCGGGGTCGTCGGCCAGCAGGGTACGTCCCGGACGCAGGTAATGGGTGACTATGCCGGCAACGTCGCCGAGACGGCAACTCTCCGTACCCCGGATGTTGCCATCGCCCATCAGCGTCACCTGCTCACCGTCGATGGCAATGATGCGGTGCAGCACATAGTGGTCGGGCCGGATCTCGGCCAGCACCACGTCGCCCACCTTCAGGTCCTTCGGAGCGTCAAGGATAACCCTGTCGCGCTCGTGTTCCAGGAACGGGCGCATCGAATAGCCCTTTACCGCTATCGTAGCCGTATGCCCCTCGCGAATCATGTCGCGGGCCATGCCCAGCAGGATGCGGTTCGGCATCTCGCGCCGCTCCACGTTCTCCACCACACCATTGCGCTGCTGGTAGTTGCGCCGAACGGGGGTCATCAGCCACCGCATTATCTTCTTTGCGAGTTCTTTCATCCTACACTCTTCTCACCGTCTCGTAGCACAACCGTGCTGCGTCGGCATCGGGCAGACAGCCCAGTTCGTAGATGTTCACCTTCTCTATGATGGCCGAAAGCGTATCGCTGATGCCCATGTACACGCGCTCGTCCCACTTCATGCTGCTGGTGGCCGGCAGCAACTGGGCCAGCGACTCGATGGGAGCCATGCGGCGGATTTCGTTCTGCTTACGTTGCCGGATGCGCACAATGGCTCCGACCGGGGCCTGGATGTTGCGGTAGCAAGGCGTCTTGCCGCTCCACGGCGTTCCGTAGATGATGGGCTGTCCGTCCACAATGCGCACGACGGGATTGTCGTCGTTCATCAGGTCGCAGCCCGGGATGTTCTTGTACCACAGGAAGGTGTGCGTGCTCTTGCCCGTCCCGCTCGGGGCCGTCATCAGATAGCCGTATCCGTCCTTGCGGATGACGCTGGCATGCATCAGCACGGTCTGCTGTTCGGCTGCGGCAAAGGCGTAGGCCATCATCAGCGAATTGTTCAACACAAAGGCGCGATTGCGCTGTTCGGGAACGAGGAACGACACCGTGCAGTGGCGGAACATCCGGTCGGCCACCAGCGTACCGCACATCTTCTGTGCCGGATTGCTCATTTCGATGTAATACCCGCCGTCGGGCAGCAGGTACACACCATAGTTATTGCCCGAACCGTCGAACTGACCCACCTCGTCGCGTTCGCCGTCATAGCGAAAATCGGGCCGGACGGTCAGTGTGAACAGCGGCTGTTCGTCGTCCACGGGTTCGGTTAGCACAAACGGACGGAACGACGGTATCAGGTCTTCACCCACCTCGTCGTTCTCGAATAGTATCTCCAGCAGATGACCGCCAACGCGGTAGTGCTTCGTTAACATATACTTACAATCTAATATAATTAAACTTTCGCAAGCCCTACTTGCTTGGGGTTAAGGAAGTTAGAGGAAAGCCTGAATCACTTCTTCCCTTTGTTTTTTCTCCCTTTCGTCTTCTCTGCGGCCTTCGCCTTCTCTGTGCCCTCTGCCTTCTCCGCGCCCTCTGTGCTGACTTCTGGCTCCACCCACTCCTCGGGCAGGAACCGGAACTCGTCCTGCCCCAGCAGTTTCAGGGTCAGGTCCGAACTGGTGCGATAGCGCTTGTTCACCTTCTGGAAGCGCTTCTCGGCTTTCGACTTGTTCTTGTCGAAGAACACGGCGCAGGTCAGGTTCTCGCCCATCTGCCCGGCAGTCATCAGGTGGTTGTTCAACTGCAGGGAGTAAAGCGCGCGGTCGGCCAGGAAGCCGTTGGGCAGCAGATACACCTCCACCGGCTGCAACTCCGCCATCACGCACACCGAGTCGGTCATGCTCGCCGCAAAGCCGAACATGTAGACCTGTGCCTTCCGGGGCTTGTCGTTGGCCCCCACGGCGACGGCCACAGCCAGCACGGCCAGGCAGAGGCTGAGGAACAATCTGCGCGCCATCATCCGAGGTACGACTTCAGCAGTTTGTTCTTCGAGTTCTGGCGCAGGCGGCGTATGGCCTTTTCCTTAATCTGACGCACGCGCTCGCGAGTCAGGTTAAACTCCTCGCCTATCTCCTCCAGCGTCATCTCCTGACGGCCGATGCCGAAGAACATCTGTATGATGGCCTTCTCGCGCTCCGTCAGCGTGTCCAGGGCGCGGTCAATCTCGCGCGACAGGCTCTCGTTCACCAGCGTACGGTCGGCCATGGGGCTGTCGTCGTTCACCAGCACGTCCAGCAGCGAGTTGTCCTCGCCCTCCACGAAGGGGGCATCCACCGAGATGTGGCGGCCGCTCACCTTCAGCGTATCACTGATCTTGTCGACGGGCAGGTCCAGTTCCTCGGCCAGTTCGTCGGGGCTGGGCCGGCGCTCATTCTCCTGTTCGAACTTGCTGTACGCCTTGCTTATCTTGTTCAGCGAACCCACCTGGTTCAGCGGCAGCCTGACGATACGGCTCTGTTCGGCCAGGGCCTGCAGGATGCTCTGACGAATCCACCAGACGGCATACGAGATGAACTTGAAACCGCGCGTTTCATCGAACTTCTCGGCCGCCTTTATCAGGCCCAGGTTGCCCTCGTTGATGAGGTCGGGCAGGCTGAGCCCCTGATTCTGATACTGTTTGGCCACAGACACCACGAACCGGAGGTTGGCCTTCGTCAGTTTCTCCAGTGCAGCGCGGTCGCCCTTGCGGATGCGCTGTGCCAGTTCCACCTCTTCCTCCACCACTATCAGGTCTTCACGACCTATCTCCTGCAAATACTTATCGAGCGATGCACTCTCTCGATTAGTAATGCTCTTGGTAATTTTCAGTTGTTTCATTCGCGTATGTACATATTTCGGTCGCAAAAATAGTAAAACGAAACGAAAAATGCAAGGATTTCCCCAGATTTATTTTTCAGGGCACCCCGTGCAGGCATGCTCAGGCATACGCCACATCTATTTCCCCCATGCGTCGCATCCATTTTTCCCACGCGTGGGAAACGCGTTTCCCATACTATGGGAAAGGCTTGTCCCATACTATGGGAAAAATCTTTGCCTCCTGCCAATGATGGTACTCATAATATGCTATACTTTGCCGCAAAGATACAAAAATACTACATTCGGCAAAATATAATATATCAAATCCTGCCGAATATACCTCTTTTCGACTAACATCGGCAGGATTTGCTCGCGAATTATTTCATTACTCCAGTCAGGGTCTTTTGTAAATCTTCAGTGGTTTGCGTGCCGACGACCGAATGCTCAACACGGTCAGTTTACGCGTGTTGTAGCGAAAGACGATGGTGAAACCCATCAGATAAAAGCACCTGACATCCGGACGTGTTGAAGGGCTGCTGGCTGTAGGCATCTGTGCCAGCCGTTGCAAGTCTTCGAGAAAGCAACGCAACAACCGACGACTGTACACATCCGACCCGTTACGCTCGTCGTAGAACGTAAGAATCCTTTGCAACTGGTTGGTGCTACGCCGACTGAATTCAACGGTTAGAGCCATCGAGAGAAAATGGTTTTGAATCCAGCCATTGAAATCACCTCGCCACATTCTGCTTCGGCAATCTCCTCCTCTATATCTGGGGTCACTTGAAGCACACCATCCACGATGTGGGCATAAGTCACGTCGTCGGGCATGACAAACTCCTCGTATGCGTATGCCACATCAGCCGCAGGCTCCTGAGCAGTCAGGCAACTGCCATCCTCTTCATCAATGATGGGATATAGTTTGCTCTCTTTCATCGTCACTTGCATTTTGATACAGCAAAAGTACGATAAAAGATTGAGACCACCAAAACTTTCTCAATATTTGAAACTCTATAGCATCTAAGAACACTGTTCAGAGACCCGATTGAGTGAGCAAACGGGCAGTCCAAACATAAATACACACAATAACAGGAGAGTCGAACCTCACGGCCCAACTCTCCACGGACTTACTATTACAACTTACTTGGCCCCACACTATGAGAAAAGAGGCACAAGAGTTGCGGGGCAAGGGGCACACAGATGGCCCCCTATTCTTTCTCCGAACACAGATTGCACAGATGAAACAGATTTTTCTTTTTTCAACAACGAATTGGACGAATTGGACGAATTGGACGAATTATTTTTAATTTCTGGATTAAATTATTCTAATTATTCC
>JAFSXQ010000145.1 GCA_017444005.1 Bacteroidaceae bacterium
AACTTTCAACTTTCAACTTTCAACTTTTTTATCTCTTCTTTGGTTTTAGGGTGATGAGGGGTATGAGCATCTCCTCCATCGAGATGCCGCCGTGCTGGAAGGTATCCTTGTAGTAAGAGACGTAGTAGTTGTAGTTGTTGGGATAGGCGAAGAAACTGTCGCCGAGGGCGAAGATGTAGGCCGTGGACAGGTTGGGGGCAGGCAGTTGGGCCTTCATCGGGTCGCGAATCTCGAACACCTCCTTCGGGTTGTAACTGAGGTTCTTGCCCAGTTTGTAGCGCAGGTTGGTGTTGGTGTTGCGGTCGCCGATAACCTTGATGGGTGTGCCGCATCGGATGGAGCCGTGGTCGGTGGTGAGGATGACGGTGTAGTCGGAGGCGGCGAGTTGCCGGAAGAGTTCCTTGACGGGGGAGTGGCGGAACCAGGAGAGGGTGATGCTGCGGTAGGCGGCTTCGTTGTTGGCCAGTTCGCGCACCATGCGGCTCTCAGTGCGGGCATGGCTGAGCATGTCGATGAAGTTGAGGACGACGACGTTGAGGTCGTAGCCCTGTAGCGAGGGCAGTTGCTGGACGAGTTTCTCGGCGGCTTGGGAGTCGGTGAGTTTGTGGTAGGTGAAGGTGTTATGGCGGCGGTAGCGGTCGAACTGGGTCTTGATGAGCGGCGCCTCGTTCAGGTTTTTGCCCTCTTCGCTGTCTTCGTCGACCCAGAGGTCGGGGAACATCTTGGCGATGATGTTGGGCATGAGGCCGGAGAAGATGGCGTTGCGAGCGTACTGGGTGGCCGTGGGCAGAATGCTGCAGTAGAGGTCTTCCTCGATGTTGAATTGGTCGGCAATCTCGCCCTGGAGCATGCGCCACTGGTCGAAGCGGAAGTTGTCGATGACCAGCAGGAAGACCTTCTCGCCCTGGTTCAGGGCCGGGAAGATGCGCGTCTTGAAGATGTCGGGGCTCATCAGCGGACGGTCGTCGCTGCCGTCGATCCAGTGCATGTAGTTCCGGCGGATGAATTTGCCGAAGCCGAGGTTGGCCTCCTGTCGCTGCATGTTGAGCATCTCGGTCATCTGGCTGTCGGCGGCGGTGAGTTCCTGTTCCCAGTTGGTGAGTCGCTTGTAGACCTCGGTCCATTCGGCGAACGACGTGGCATCGTTGATTTGCATGCCTATCTTGCCAAAGTCCTGTTGGTAGGCCGTCTGGGCTACTTCGCTGACAATCTCCTTCTGGTGGATGTTCTTCTTCAGCGTCAGCAGTATCTGGGTGGGGTTGACGGGCTTGATGAGGTAGTCGGCAATCTTGGAGCCGATGGCCTGGTCCATGATGTTCTCCTCTTCGCTCTTGGTCACCATCACCACGGGCGTGGTGGGCGACACCTCCTTGATGCGGGCCAAGGTCTCCAAGCCGCTGATGCCCGGCATGTTCTCGTCGAGCAGGATGAGATCGTAGGAGTGTTCGGCACAGCGCTCGAGGGCGTCGAAGCCGTTCGTCACGGTGTCCACCTCGTAGCCTTTCTTTTCCAGAAACAGTACGTGTGCTTTCAACAACTCAATCTCGTCGTCGACCCATAATAATTTATAAGTAGCCATTTTTATATTCTTCTTGTTCTAAAAGTTGAATGGGAAATCATCATCCGTCGCGTCCTCCTCCTCTGCTTCGGCCTCGGGCACATAGTCGTCGGGGTCGATGACTTCGAGGTCGGTGGGTTCGTCGATGCGCAGGTCTTCGGGTATCTCCAGCGGGGCAAATTGCTGGTCGAAGAACTCCTTGTATTCGTCGAAACTGAACGCTTTACCGATGTTCTCGAGGTTCTCGTCGCTGATGAGCAGGGTGCGGATGCCCTCGAGCAGGGTGGCCATGTGGCGGTCGGAATAGAGGGCCTGGGCGTAGGCGTGCACCTCATCGTAACTGAGGAAACCGCGTATGCACATCATGGAGAGTCCATTGTCGTCGAGGACTTCTATCTCGAAGTTGCGCACCATGTAACTGGTGAAGTTGTAGCGTGCCATCTCGTAGAGGAGTTGGTCTTCGTCGAGGCTGTTGGTGGGGTAGGCGAGGACGAAGTTATACGTTGTGTATCGCTCCGTGCTTAGCGTGTCGGCCACCTGCGTGCTGTCGCCGTCAATCCAGTCGCTACGCCTGCGTTTCCAGATGTCGCTGGCGTTGTACTTGTCGTCGGAGAGCAGGCGGCCCTCCTGCAGGCCCTTCACGATATAAGCGGCCATTTCACCGATTTCTTCCTTGCTATAACTCTGCACCAGTTCCTTCAGCAGGTCGAGGAACTCCGTGCGCTGCCCGGTGTAGAGATAGGTCATGGCGCGGATGAACATGATGCGGGCGCGGTGCTGTCCCAGGGGGAAGTTGTCGGTGTGGTAGGTGTAGTTGCTGTCCACCTCGTCGTACTGGTTGGCCAGATAGGCATCGTAGGTGGCGGCGTAGAGCGAGTCCTCCAGATGCTTGCCTTCGCGGGCAATGCGCTCGTAGTTGGGGTTGGCCACGCGGATGGCGTTCTTGTCCTCGGGGAAACTGTCGACCAGCAGGGTGCGGTACTGTTGTGCCCGGTCGTTGTCGTCCATCCGCCAGTAGAGCAGGAACAGGTGGTAGTAGACATCGGCCTTCGACTGTGTCTCGGGGAAGTCCTCGAGTAGTCGCAGCAACATGCGCAGGGCGTAGGGGTAGTTCTGTATGCGCTCCATCACGGCTATGCCGCCCTTGTACAGCCCCTCCTCCAGTAGTTGGTTCGATGCGGCCATCTGTTCCTCGGTGAAGGGAATCTGTGCCAGGTAGAATTCGCGGTGGTGCGGGTCGTTGGCCAGCGAGTCGCGTATGCGCTGCTCCTCTTCGTCGGCTGCCGATTGTTCGGCGGCGGCTATCGAGTCGGTATTTTCGTCGTAGTTGTATTCCTCAAACTCGCCACCCGTGGCCACCGTCTTGTTGCTGCGTCGCCAGTTGTCCTCGTTCTTGCGGTTGCCCCATTGGCGCTGGAAGGCTTGTTTACCAGCCGTCACGGTCTGCGGATTGTAGAAGTACCATGCCCCACGGTTCTGCGATGTAGTGGCCGCCTGCGGCGTATTGTTGTTGGCACGGTTCTGCGTTTGCTGGCTCTGGGCACCGGTGTTGGCAGTGTTTGCCGTTCCGTTCTGGGCTGCCTTCTTGGCTTCTTCTTTCTCCTTTTTCTTCAGGGCCTCGATGACGCGGTCTATGGCCGCCAGGCGCTCGCCTTCCGGCATCTTGGCCAGTTCCTGCAGGCTGTCCTGAAGTTTCACGGCATCCAAGTGGGGAGCGGCCTCGTCGAGTGCCTTCGAGCGCCATTCCGATTCGGCGTATTCCTCATGCTCTTTGTTCAGGATGGCAATGCACTGGGCGTATGTGCGCTGGGCATCGACATATTTTTCTGTCTCCCAGTAGATTTGCGACAAACGGAGCAACACCATAGCCTTGGCGGCTCCGCTCTTGGTGCTTTCCTCTGCCCCCTTCTCGTAGGCGCCGATGCATTTGAGCGTGTCGCCGCTCGCAAGGTAGATGTTGCCAATGGCGTAGTACACTTGGTCGAGATAGTCCTTGTTCTTGTCGCTCTTGGCCATGCGCTGGAGTTTTTTAATCATGGCTTTGGAAGAGTTGCCCGACATCACCTCGGTTTGCAGGATGCGGGCATTGAAGGCCAGTTCGTAGGGCGGATTGCTGCGCACGACGCGGGCAAACGACTTGTAGGCATCGTCGTTCAGTCCCAGTTCGTGCTGCATCTGCCCCATGAGGAAGTTCAGTCGCGAGCGCTGCAACTTGTGTTTGGTGTTCTTAATGGTCTTGCGCAGTTCGGGGATGGCCTGTTCGTACTGTTCGGTGGCTATCAGGTAGGCGGCCCGGGTGGTGGTCAGTTCGCGCTGTCCTTCGGGGGTGATGCTGTCGCGCCGCATCTTGTCGAGCACATCTTCGGCGTCGTAGGGCCACTCCAGTGCCACGTAGCAACGGGCCAGCCATGCGCGGGCTACACTGCTGACTTCGGGCTGGGTGGAATAGAGGCGGATGATGTAGTTGAAGGTGGAGGCGGCCTCGATGAACTCGCCCTTCTGGAACTGTGCCTTGCCCAGCATCATCCAGGCGTGGCGCAGATAGGGGTTGAACTCCCTGCGGGCACGGAACTCTTTCGCCTTCGGTGTCAGTTTCTTGCCATTGCTCATCGTCGGACGTTTCTTGATGCTGTGTAACTTGATGGCCTTCTCGCACTTCAGTATGGCTTCGTCGTAGTTGCTCTTGCCCATGCTGGCCGTCGATTTGTTCGTGCTGATGAGCATGGGCAGCAACTGGGTGTAGTCGTCCTGATGGCCGCGCTCTTGGGCCTCGACTCCCTCGATATAGGCAATCTGGCCGTTATAGACCGTATTGAAACGCGCCGTCGTGGCGTGGTAGAAGCGTGTGGCAGGGGTGTTCTTCTTAGTGGAACACGAAACAACCAGGCACAGCATGGCTGCCCCCAATGCGTATCCTATGGCTTGCCTTACGTTAAACATACCATATATTTAACGCTCGCGCGTGCGATTTATTGCCTAAGTCGGCAAAAGATTTCACTGCCGGCGTTCGCCCACAATCATCAGCACCTCGTCACGAATGTCCTCGGGAAGTTCCACGGCACGCAACTGCAAACTGCGTACCCAACCGGCCACTTCGTCGCTGCGCATGGTATATAGGATGTCGCGGAATTCCTCGGTTTCATCGGAAGAATACTCGTCAGAGCGACGGCCCCGGAAACGGTCCAGTTCCTCGTCGTTGTAGTATTCTATCTGCTTCGACAAGGCTGCCAGCAGGCTCTCCTTTTCGCACACCTCATGCTGGCCGCAGCATTCCATGTCGACGGGATTGACCATCGGTTCTTCGGCAGGCATGTGGCGATAACGATACCAGCCGGAGACGGCTGCTACCAGACCTAGCAGAAGTAGGGAGATGAGAATGTAAAGCACTACCTGCATACGCGGAATCCAGCTTTTTTGAGGTCTTCCCAGTAGGTGGGGTACGACTTGCTGACGACGTTCGGGGCAAGGATGCGCACGGTTCCCCTGCGACAGCAGGCAGGGGCAAATGCCATTGCCATGCGGTGGTCGTCGTAGGTATGGATGGCGGGTACCTCGTTGGTGGAATCCTCGATGGAATCGCTGATTTTCTCTTCCTCCCCCGTGTGAGAACCATCCCATGCCAGTCTGCTGTCGGAGGCTTCAATCCGATAGCCCAGCACGCTCAGTTCGTTGCACACAGCAGCCAGTCTGTCGGTCTCCTTGATGCGCAGGCTTTCTACGCCCGACAGACTATAGGGTATCTCCTTCAGTGCGCATGTCACGGCCACCGTCTGAGCCAGGTCGGGGCAGTCGGTAAAGTCGTAGTCGAGGTGACGGGTCTCGCCTTCCTGCTTGCTGAGGCGGATGCCTTTTCGTCCGTCGGAGCAGGTGCATTCCTCGGTGGTCACGCCCAGGACGGCGAAGATGTCGCGAACGCAACTGTCGCCTTGCAGGCTGTGCAGTTGCAACCCGGGCAGCACGACTTGTGCATCAGGGTCGTCGGTCAGCGATACGATTTCGTACCAGTAACTGGCGGCGCTCCAGTCGTTCTCTATGGTGTAGGGCAATGCACGGTAGCCCCCTGGCTCGACGCGGACGGTGTGCTCGTCAGTCCACTCCACCTGAGCCCCGAACGTGCGCATCATCCGGATGGTCATCTCCAGGTAGGGCCGGCTCACGATGCGTCCCGTCAACACCAGCGTGAGTCCCCGTTCCAGCGTTGGGGCAATCATGAGCAGGGCCGACAGATACTGCGAACTGATGTTGGCCGATACCCTCAGGGTGCCACCGGAGAGATTGTTCCGTCCCACGATACGCAGGGGCGGAAAGCCCTCCTCGCCTTCGTAGCGGACTTCTGCCCCCAACTGCCGCAGGGCATCGACCAGCACGCCGATGGGGCGCTGGAGCATGCGTGCACTGCCGGTTATGGTATGTTCGCCCGGGGTAACACTTAAGTAGGCCGTGAGGAAACGCATGGCCGTACCTGCCGCACCGATGTCGATGACCTCGGGCATGTCGCGCAGTGCGCTTATCATCACTCGTGTGTCGTCGCAATCCGACAGGTTCCCGGGGACGAGTTCGCTGTGA
>JAFSXQ010000016.1 GCA_017444005.1 Bacteroidaceae bacterium
CAATGCCGTCATGGACCGTGTGTCGAGCGACCGTAACCTGCGCGAGCAGCGTGGTCTCGTCTGTCGCGACTACATCACAAGCAACGCCGGAGCATCGGACGTCATCTTTGAAACTGTCCTAGGCCATCCTGGGAAACCCTAGGTCTTCCTAGGCTTCCTATTCCACCCTATAATCCATACCCCTATGAAAAAACTATTCCTCTTCTTCCTCATTTTCTCATTATCTCATTCTCTCTGTTACTCAAAGTCTCGTTCTATCCGCCGCGTGGAGCCCATCCGCATCGAGGCGGCGGAGGGAACGGTCCCCGTCCTGCCTTGGCAGGTGTGGGTCACGTACAGCGATGGGCGAGGGGAGTGGCGACAGACGCGATGGTCGAACTCGCTGCGTAGTACCGAGGAGCAGCAGGCCCGCCTTCCGTACGGTACGGAATACACGGTGGAGGGCGTTGTCGTTGGCGACAACACCACCGACGAGGGCTACCCCATCACGGCACAGGTGCGCGTGGTGGCGTGGGCTTCCGCTGTGCCCGGCGCACAGCCTGTGGCCCGTCCGTTGCCCCTGGGCGATGTGCAACTGACCGGAGAGAACCGGCTGACCTCGAACCGCGACCTGCTCATCCGTCAGATTCTGTCGTGGGACGTCGACCAGCAACTCTATAACTATCGCGACACCTATGGCCTGCCTACCGAGGGCTATCCCGTGGCCGACGGCTGGGATTCGCCCACCACGAAGTTGAAGGGGCACGGCTCCGGTCACTACATGTCGGCCCTGGCCTTTGCTTTTGCCTCGGCCGGGGACGAGGCTACCCGCGCAGAACTGCGCCAGCGCATTCGCCGCATGGTCGACCAGTTGCGCCAGTGCCAGGAACGCACCTTCGTCTGGAACGACTCGCTGGGCCGCTACTGGGAGGCCCGCGACCTGGCCCCCGAGGCTGAACTGGTGACGCTGAAGGGCTCGTGGGCCGCCTTCGACCAGTACAAGCGCGACTGGCAGCACTACGGCTACGGCTACCTGAATGCCATCCCGGCCCAGCATGCCGCCCTTATCGAGTGCTATCGCGCGTATAATAATGAGGAATGGGTGTGGGCGCCCTACTACAGCATCCACAAGCAGTTGGCCGGACTCATCGACATCGCCAACAACATCGACGACGGCGACATTGCCCGGAAGGCCCTGCTCACGGCCAAGGACATGGGGCTGTGGGTATGGAACCGCCTGCACTATCGTACCTTTGTCGACACCGAAGGCACGCGCGACGAGCGCCGCGCCCGTCCTGGCTACCGCTATGAGATGTGGAACATGTACATCGCCGGCGAGGTGGGCGGCATGGCCGAGAGCCTGAGCCGCTTGTCCGAGATGGTCAGCGATGCCACGGAGAAGGCCCGCCTGCTGGAGGCCGCCTCGTACTTCGACGCACCCGCTTTCTTCGACCCGCTGAGCCGCAACATCGATGACATCCGCACGCGCCACGCCAACCAGCACATCCCCATGATAACGGGTGCCTTGCGTTCGTATCGCGGCAATGCGAATCCCTACTACTACCGCCTGGCCCTGAACTTCTGGAATCTGGTGCAGGGCCGCTATGCCTACGCGATGGGTGGCGTGGGCAACGGCGAGATGTTCCGCCAGCCCTACACGCAGATGCTCTCGATGAACACTAACGTCATGAGCGACTACCAGCGCAACATTCATCCCAACCCCGACATCAACGAGACGTGCTGCGCCTACAACCTGGCCAAACTGACGAAGGACCTGAACTGCTACACGCCCGACGATGCCCGGCTGATGGACTACTACGAGCGGGTGCTCTACAACCAGATAGTGGGCTCGGTGCATCCCACCCGGTACGGCGTCTGCTACCAGTACGCCGTGGGTCTGGATGCCGTGAAGCCCTTTGGCAACGAGACTCCGCAGTCGACCTGCTGTGGCGGTACGGGTGCCGAGAACCATGTGAAGTATCA
The DNA here is from genome assembly GCA_017444005.1 of Bacteroidaceae bacterium. Taxonomy (GTDB): domain Bacteria; phylum Bacteroidota; class Bacteroidia; order Bacteroidales; family Bacteroidaceae; genus Physcousia. The sequence continues at coordinate 1,963 of JAFSXQ010000016.1, forward strand.
GGAGGCCGCCTACTTTGTCGGCGACGAAACCCTTTGGGTTGCCCTGTATTTGCCCACCGTGGCCCGCTGGCGCGAGAAGGGCATCGCGCTGAAACAGGACTGTGAGTGGCCTGCCGAGCAGACACGCATCACCTTTGAGGGGGATGCCGAGTTCACTTTGAAGTTGCGCGTTCCTTACTGGGCCACCGATGGGTTCAAGGTGAAGGTCAATGGCAAACGTCTCACGTCCCCCCTCTCGCCTCTCGCCTCTTCCTATATGGAGATTCCCCGACGCCGTTGGCACACGGGCGACGTCGTGGAGGTGGAGATGCCCTTCCAGACGCACGTCTGCTATGGCCCCGACAAGATGGACCTGGCCGCCACGCCGCAGGGACAGACCCACTTCACTCCCCAGTGGTTGGGTGCCCTGATGCTGGGGCCGCTGGTGATGGCCACGCCCGACGTACACACGTGGCAGGAGGCCGAACTGCGCCTTAGCCCCGACCTGCGCGAGATAAAGCGGGGCAAGGGGCAGGCCCCCTCCCTTACCTCTTCCCTCTATATTGGGGAGGTCTCCTTCCAGCCCGACTATTGGCAGACGGGACATGCCACGCACTATTTGCGCCTGAACCAAGGCGAGGTGAAGCAGAAGTCGAAAGACGGTCAGGGCGAGTGGAACACCCTGTTGCAGCAGGCCCGCGAACGTGAGGGCGACCCGCAGGCCTGGGCTCCGTACGGCTACAAGCGCATGCTGAAGGCCATGCAGGACAAGGACGTTGCCGCCCTGAAGACGGCACTGACCACGATGCGCCCCAGCAATCTGGCCGAACCCGAAGACCTCAGCGAACTGCTCACCCTGCTGACACAGGCCAAGGAGGTTCGCGACAAACCGACCGAACTGCGCGAGGCCATTGACTACGCCGACATGGTGGTGCAGTACGTCAACGACGGCAGTGGTACGCACGACCTGATACGTAAAGCCACGCAGCAACTGAAACAACTAGGAATAAAGTGACGAAGTCGGAAAAAAGAGGCCGGGAGGTGCAATCTGCATCTCCCGGCCTCTTTTTCGTAGAGCAATGTATGCCTTAGAAGCGAATCTTCTGTGTGCGGACCTTGCCGTTCTGCAACGTCTCGCTCTTTAGGTAGATGCCGCGCTCGGGCGTGCTTGTCGGGCGGCCCTGCAGGTCGTAGTAGCGGATGCTCTGCACCACCTCGCCGGCATTGGGCGTAACGTGGATTGCGGTCGTGGAACCGGCCTGCGCCTTGTTGGCATTCACGATTTCACCCGTGCGGCTGTCGATGAGCAAGGCCACAATGCGCAGTTTCGAACGGTCGCTCGGAACGATTTCGGCCTTAATCTGACTGATGTCGAAGTCGTACGTCACCTCCTGCGTCACGTCGGCCTCGATGGGAGCCGTCAGCGACCCCTCGATGCCGGCAAACGGCGAGAAGGCAATGAGCACGTCGTTGAAGGTGAGACCCTTGACGTAACTTTCACCCTTCGTAAACAGGTCCATGTCGGCAGGCCAGCCTGTGGCGCCGCCGTAGTAGTTGGACTGGTCCCAGTTGCTTGTCGTGCCCGACAGACCGTCGGCTGCGAGCGAGAAGGCTACGCGATAGGGGCACTCGTCGTTCTCGATGGGGAACGTGACGTAGGCCTTGCCGCGGAGTGTGTTCTCGTCCGTCCATTCCGTAGCCAGTTCAACCGAAGCCGGGGCGAACACCCCGCAACGCTCCAGCCAAACCTTGTCGATGCCGAAGGTGCCGTAGTCCGAGTCGCCGCAATAGGCATCGGTCTCGCGGACACGGTCGAGCCAGGCATCGGGGAAGCCGGGAACATTGGAGGGGAACATCTTGGTCACCTCCATGGGGTCGCCGTTATGGTACGAGATGGCGACGAAGTCCTCGGGATAGAGTTGGTTCATCAGTTCCAGCCCCATGAAGCCGCGGGGGCAGTAGCCGCACCACGTGCCGGTGTATTCCTCCACCACGGCACGGTGTCGGGGCAGCGTGTTGTAGGCATTCACCGTACCGTTGCCGGCGGGCGATGCGTCCTCGTTGTCCACACCGTTCACCTTCGTGATGGTGATATTGAGGGAATAGGCTCCCTTGCTGCCGATGGCGGGAATCACGGTTTCCACCAGTGCCTTTCTACCATAGATGGCAGGCAGGGGATTGCCGAAGTCTTCGTGGCGCTCCAGGGTCTGGCCGTCGACGGTCAGCCGGTAGTCCACCGACTTCACGCCCACGGTACCGTGGTTCTCCACTTCGAAGGTACCCATTGTGGGCTCGCCCGTCTTCACGTTCAGTTCGGGGATGTTGCCCACCGTGGCGGCGTTAGCCTTGAACTGGTCGCTGGAGAGCAATACCTCGATGGCCAGGTCGTTGCCGAGACCGCTGCGCCATGCGGTGCGATAGACGCTCGAACTGTGGATGTAGAATCCGTCGGTCGTGGCCGTGGTCGTCAGCAGGACGGGGTGCAGGGCCTCGTCTGCCTTGGGCACGGCGAACGAATAGCCGACATAGATGCCGTCGGCTGTGATGGTGTAGGGCTCGTCGAACAATACCTCGGTGTAGTCCGTCGAAGCCTCGAATGCCTTCGAGGTGATGTCGGGTTCCTGGGCCTTGCTGCTCTTGATGGCAGGCAGGTCCTTCGAGAGCCAGGCCTTGGCCTCGCTGACTCCCTCGGTGCTGGCAAAGGCGATGCGTACGCCCTTCACCTGGGCACCGACCAACGACGTGTTGGCAATGCGCAGGGCCAGGTCGTAGGTCTCGGCCTTCTTGCCGCCCGTACCGAAAGCATAGGCGGGCTCACCCAGACTGTAGACAATGTCGCCGGCAGCGGCGTGCTGCACCCCAAGGGTGAGCACGACTGCCAGCAGGCATATTCTGGAAAGGATGGTCTTCATGCGCGCGTACCTTAATTATTTAATGACTTTGATGGTCTTCTGGCTGCCGTCGCTCAGGGTGACGGTCTTCAGCAGCAGGCCGCGGGCATTGTCGCTGACGCGGCGACCGGTCAGGTCGTAGGTGGCAGCGGTCTTGGCGCTCTTGTCGATGCGGCTGATGAGGCCGTCTACGATGTTGCCACTCTTGTCCACCTTGTAGATCTCGCCGCTCTCAACGTCGTAGTACACGATGTTCGACACGTTCTCCACGCCGGCACCGCGGTAGATGCTCTGCAGACCGATGTTCTTGGCGGGGTCGAAGAAGATGCAGAGGTATGTAGAATTAATCCAGGTGCCGTCAGCGAAACCGTAGGGCAGTTCGGTCAACTGGCCCTCGAAGGTCTCGTACTCCTCGCTGTCGAAAGTGAACAGTTCGTCGTCGACGTAGAGGCGATAGGAGAGTTTGTCGGGTGTGATGTAGTTGCCGTCGACGTCGGTTGCGGGTATGCTGAAGTCAAGTTCGGCGCTCTCATAGTCCTCGTCGTAGGGATAGAAATACGAGATGATGGGGTCGGCAGGCGTAGCAGCCACTTCCTGGAAGACGAAGAACTTCGGGTTGATGTATGCCTCGGCATAGTAGATGCGCGACTTCGAACCGTTGATGTAGAGGGCCGTGTTGGCGGGTGCGGTCAGCGTCTTGCTATCGGCATCGTAGTCGAACACGAGTTCATCGGTCAGGGTGCCGTTCCAGTAGTATTCGTCATACTCCTCGTCGTATTCCTCTGTCACGGTGCCGGCTACGAGCCATTCATAACTGTCATAGTACTCGTCGTAGCCCAGGAACTGACCGCTCTTGAAGGTCACCTTGTTGCCGTTGATGCTACCCACGTACCAACCCGGGCAGTCCTCGTACGACTGTACGTACAACTGATTGCCGACAAAGGCCACCTCCACAGGCTTGGCACCGCCGTCGAACTGCAGGACAAGTTCCTCGGTCTTGGCATCCTCGGGCAGGGTGGCGTAGGTTTCGGTCATAGGCTCGGCCTGCAGTTCCCAGTAGGCTTCGCCTTCCCATGTCCATTCGCCTTCGTCCTCATACATGATGCCATAGTTGGCTTCAGGGTCTGCCGTAGCCAGCACGCCGTCCTTGTAGGTCAGTTTCAGTTCGGTGCTTTCAGCCTCATAGAACCAGCCGTCCTCTTCGTCATACGCCAGGACGGTCAGGTAGTCCAGTTCGTCGTAGTACTCGTAGTAGCCGGCGGGCTGCTTCTTGATGACGTATTCGCCCTCGCCTGTCTTCTCGGCCTTGATCCAGTAGAGTTCGTCGTCGTAGAGGTTGGGGGTCAGGCCCTTGAGGTAGAGGTTGCCGTCGGTGCCCTCGATGAGGGTGATGGCACCGGCATCGGTGGTGACGTCAGACACGCCGAACCAACTGTAGTAGATGCCGCCGTAGGAGGCAATCATGGCCACGGCCTTGCCCTCGGGCTGTTCGTCGAAGGTGATGACACCGGCCGGCGCGCGATGGGGAGCCTTGCGCAGGGCCTGCTTCCCGGCCTTGCGTTGCTTGGCTATGCGCTCCGTGCTGTTCTTGGCTTTGGGCAGGCGTTCACCGTCGAGGGGCTTTACACCTGCGAATGAAAGACTAGTGGCCAATACGGCCAGCAGAAAGAGAGTAAACTTCTTCATAAGCTACCTTACTTTTATTAATTAAACAATGCAGATTGATGACAATCTTTTACCTTAACCGCTGCAAAAGTAACAAAAATCAATGAAACGGCCAAGCGTGAGCGGAAAAAAGTACACTTCTTCCCGCGGTTCTGTATGATGCAAATGCTTTTTACTGAACAAAACGACGGGTTTGTTGAATAAATTTGGCTGTTAACCGCTAAAGTTGTATCTTTGCCGACAAATAGATGATTTGTTAATCCTATTTAATATTCGCGTATGAAAAAGATTGCTTTAGTATGGATGATTCTGGTCGGCACGCTGACGGCTGCGGCCGATGGCTATCCCTACCTTACCCTCCAGACGACGGATGGGGCTACGGGTACGCTTGCCGTGGAGAACCTGCAACTCACCATCTCGGATGGCGTACTGACGGCCACCAATGCTGTTACGGGTCAGTCCTATCCGTTGAGCGGCCTGAATAAGATGTTCTTTGCGAACAGGCAAAGTGTGACAGTTCCGGCCAGCGGCTGGGTCTCGCTTTACAGTGATTGCACGTTTGACTTGAGCACGTTGGATGGCGAACTCACTGCCTACACGGCCACGTTCAGCGGCGAGACCGTCACACTGACCGCCGTCAGCCAGGTGCCTGCGCTGACGGGTTTCCTGCTGACGGGCGCAGCAGGTACCTATGAACTGCCCGTGTCGGCTTCCGTGGTCGATGCCGCGACTGACAACGAACTGATCGGTACACTCACAGACCTGACCGTAGATGCCGGCGGTTATTACGCGCTGAAGCAACTCACCGACACATCCGTGGGCTTTGCTGCCGTCGCATCCGGTGTCACCATCCCTGCCGGAAAGGCCTTCTATGTGAACAGCGAGGCCGAAGCGCCGGCTTTCTACATCCAGACGGACGAAACTGGCATCGGGACCATCAACGAGTCGGTGGATAACCAGTCGGGGCAGGATGTCCTCTACGACCTGCAGGGCAGACAGTTCCGCCGGAGTGCTGGGAGCCAGTTGCCGAAGGGCATTTACATCAGGGGCGGGAAGAAATACATGCTCAAATAGTTCAGACAACGAAAGACTATGAAAATGCTATATTCCCACCCCAGACTGTCGGAAGTCGACATGGAGATGGAGGAACTGATTGCGGTTTCCTTTGACCCCAACCTGTACAGCGACGGCGACTCACAGATTACGGATGCCGATGAAATCCTGGCGCGCGAGTTGTTCCTGACCGGTGAATACGAATGATTGTGTATACAATATAAAAAGTAAGAATATATGAGAAAATTAGTTTTTTCAGCAGCACTCACACTGGTTGCGTTAGTCGCTGGTGCGCAGACGCTGAATGTCAAGGTGGGCAGTGTGACCTACCAGTTTCCTGCTGCTCAGACGGGCGAGATGACCTACTCGGACGGTACCGCACTGACCATCATGGGCAAAACGTTCACGCTCAGCGAGGTGGACGAAATGACCGTAGACGACACGGAGGTGACCGACAACAGCGTGACGGTGGCCTACAACGGTTCGTCGGCCACGGTATGTGTGGCGGGTAATGTGGCGCAGTACGTGACACCGACGGTCAGTGGTGCCCATGTGACCATTGCCCAAAGCAATACTGCTGCGGTGAATGACGATGAGATTACGTACACGCTCAGCGGAACCAGCACCGACGGTTCGCTGACCCTCTCGGGTTCCTACAAGTGCACCGTGTCGCTGGCCGGCCTGACGCTGACCAATCCCAGCGGAGCCGCCATCGACATCACCAACTCGAAGCGCATCCAACTCAGTGCGAAGAAGAATACGACAAACACGCTGACTGATGGTAGCGGTTCGCAGAAGGCCTGCATCTACTCGAAAGGGCAGTTGCAGCTGCAGGGTAACGGTACGCTGAACGTGGTTGGCAGCCTGAAGCACGGCATCAAGAGTGCATCGTACATCACCGTCAAGAACCTGACGCTGAACGTCACCTCGGCTGTCAGCGACGGCATCAACTGCGAGGAGTACTTCCAGATGAAGAGCGGCACGGTGACCATCAGCGGTGTGGGCGACGATGGCATTCAGTGCGACCTGGATGGTGACACCAGTACCGGTGCGACCGAAGACCACGACGACGAGGACAGCGGCAACATCTACATCGAGGGAGGCACACTGACCGTTACCACCACG
>JAFSXQ010000146.1 GCA_017444005.1 Bacteroidaceae bacterium
GACCCCTCCTGAGAGGAGGGGGGAGTGATATGCGATGCTAATTCTCCCCCCTCCTCTCAGGAGGGGCCGGGGGAGGTACCTACGCAAAAGTCTTTTTTATATGGAAGCTCCAAACCAAAAAGAAACCCTCGACAATCATCATCGTCGAGGGCGATAGGTCGGAGAATTCATTTGTTTGCTACTTTACATCTGGTAAAAAGAGGGTGATTTTTCTCAGAACTGCAGAATGAGGGGATATTTTGCTATTGTGCCCGACAACTTGATTTTCCACATTCCATACATTTGCCTGATGTTCTGTGGTAGATGATTGGAATCGCGCAAGCGTATCAGGATATCCCTAAGAGGCCGACCAGGATGCTGGTCTTCATCGCTCAACAAACCGGCGCGGGCCAATGCTGAATTGGCCTCAATCTCGTCGATTTCATGCCTGCCCGTGCGTATCATATACTCATCGAGGCATTCCTGTAATGTTTGTAAATCGTTTGTCTTATCCATCACTAGTATAATCTTTAGGTCACTCGCAAATATAGGAAAAAATATCATACATTGTTCTCTTGGCCCCTACTTTTTGGAGAAAATTAACAAATTTGCATAAAAATTACCCGAAAAGCAACATTTTGATGCAGTTTTTAATAATTATGCGATAATTTAAAAACCAAAACGTGTATTTTATACAATAATTGACAGAAAGAGCCGATGGCCATCAATGGGAAAACGCAGCAACTTTAATTTTACAAAAGCAGCGTTTTGCGACTCTTGGATGCGCAGCATATCTGAAAAGAAGGAAGCGGTGCGGCGATGGCAGTCAGGGGTTCGGAAATCGCAAAATAATCTTCGATATATTTTGGATTCCGCCCTTCTTGCAGTATCTTTGCACCTAAAATAAAGAAACAAGTAAAGAGACGCATGATTTATTTTTTCCAAACCCCGTCAAAAAATGTCATTGCCACTGAGGTGAACCATCAGTTGTGCAAAGAAGAGATCAACAAACTATGCTGGCTTTATGGCGACGCCACATTCGTGGAAGCGACAGAAATGGAAGGCTTCTTCGTGGGTCCGCGTCGCGAGATGGTCACTCCTTGGAGTACGAACGCCGTGGAGATCACCCAGAACATGAACATGAGCGGCATCACCCGCATTGAGGAGTATTTCCCCGTGTCGAGCAAGGATGCCGACCACGACCCCATGCTTCAGCGCATGTACTCCGGTCTCGACCAACGCATCTTCACCATCAACCACCAGCCTGAGCCCATCAAGCACGTGGAAGACCTGGAGCAATATAACGAGCAGGAAGGCCTCGCCCTCTCACCAGAGGAGATAGAGTATCTGCACCACATCGAGAAGCAGTTGGGCCGCCCGCTCACCGACTCCGAGATCTTCGGTTTTGCCCAGATCAACTCGGAGCACTGCCGCCACAAGATTTTCGGTGGCACCTTCATCATCGACGGCGAGGAGAAAGAATCGTCGCTCTTTGCGATGATCAAGAAGACCACGAAAGAGAACCCCAACAAGATACTCTCCGCATACAAAGACAACGTGGCCTTCGCACAAGGTCCGGTGGTGGAGCAGTTCGCCCCCCACGACCAGTCGACCTCCGACTATTTCGAGGTGAAAGACGTGGAGAGCGTCATCTCGCTGAAAGCCGAGACCCACAATTTTCCCACCACCGTGGAGCCTTTCAATGGTGCCGCTACCGGAACAGGCGGAGAGATTCGCGACCGTATGGGCGGCGGTGTAGGCTCATGGCCTATTGCCGGTACAGCAGTCTATATGACCGCCTATCCCCGCTTGCTCGACGATGAGGGCCAGCGCGACGGCGAGCGCGACTGGGAAGACATCCTGCCCGTAAGACAGTGGCTATACCAGTCGCCCGAGGACATCCTCATCAAGGCCTCGAACGGAGCCTCCGACTTTGGCAACAAGTTTGGCCAGCCTCTCATCTGCGGTTCGGTTCTCACCTTCGAGCATCAGGAGCGCGGAGAGAAATACGCCTACGACAAGGTCATCATGCTGGCCGGCGGTGTGGGCTACGGCACGAAGCGCGACTGTCTGAAGAAAGCTCCACAAAAAGGCAACAAGATTGTAGTGGTGGGAGGCGACAACTACCGCATCGGACTGGGTGGCGGTTCTGTGTCATCGGTAGATACCGGCCGCTACTCCAACGGCATCGAGCTGAACGCTGTTCAGCGTGCCAACCCCGAGATGCAGAAACGCGCCTACAACCTGGTGCGCGCACTCTGTGAGGAAGACGTCAACCCCGTGGTGAGCATCCACGACCATGGCTCAGCCGGACACCTGAACTGCCTGTCGGAGCTGGTGGAGGAATGTGGCGGTGCCATCGACATGACCCGCCTGCCCATTGGCGACAAGACCCTCTCGGCCAAGGAAATCATCGCCAATGAGAGTCAGGAGCGCATGGGACTGCTCATCGACGAGAAACATATCGACCATGTGGCCCGCATCGCCGAGCGCGAGCGTGCCCCGCTGTATGTGGTTGGAGAGACTACCGGCGACGCCCACTTCTCTTTTGTCCAGGGCGATGGTGTAAAACCCTTCGACCTCGATGTGGCCCAGATGTTCGGCCACTCGCCAAAGACCATCATGACCGACACCACCGTGGAGCGCCACTACGAAGGCGTTGCCTACTCGACCAATGAGATAGACAAGTATGTGGAGCGCGTGCTCCAACTCGAGTCGGTGGCCTGCAAAGACTGGCTCACCAACAAGGTCGACCGTTCGGTGACAGGCAAGATTGCCCGGCAGCAATGTCAGGGCAAGTTGCAGCTGCCCCTCTCCGACTGTGGCGTGGTTGCCCTCGACTACCGTGGACGCAAGGGCATTGCCACCGCCTTGGGACATGCCCCACAGGCAGGTCTGGCCTCACCCGAGGCCGGCAGCGTGCTTTCCGTGGCCGAGTCGCTCACCAACATCGTTTGGGCGCCCCTTGCCGACGGTATGAAGAGTCTGTCGCTCTCTGCCAACTGGATGTGGCCATGCCGGTCGCAGCAAGGCGAGGACGCCCGTCTCTATGCCGCTGTGGAAGCCCTCAGCGACTTCTGCTGCGCACTGCACATCAATGTGCCCACGGGCAAGGACTCGCTCTCGCTGAGCCAGCAATACCCCAATGGCGAGAAGATTATCTCTCCGGGCACCGTCATCGTGACCAGCGGTGGCGAGGTCTCCGATATCCGCAAGGTGGTATCGCCCGTGGTGGTGAACGACAAGAACTCGTCGCTCTACCATATTGACTTCAGTTTCGACAGCCTGCGCCTCGGCGGTTCGGCCTTTGCCCAGTCGTTGGGCAAGGTGGGCGACGATGTGCCCACCGTGAAGGAGGCCCAGTATTTCGCCGACTGCTTCGACGCCATCCAGCAGATGATCAAGAAGGGATGGATCATGGCCGGCCACGACATCAGCGCCGGTGGCCTGATCACCACCCTGCTCGAGATGTGCTTCGCCAATCCCACCGGCGGCATGAACATCAACCTCTACAACCTGGGCGACGACGACGTCGTGCGCCTGCTCTTCGCCGAGAATCCCGGCGTGGTGATTCAGGTGAGCGACAAGTACAAGTTCGAGATGCGCGAACTGCTCGAAGACCTTGGTGTGGGCTTTGCCAAGATAGGTTACCCCACTCCCGGCGAGCGCGTGATCAACGTGAAGAAAGACGGATGGGAGCACACCTTCGACATCGACCATCTGCGCGACGTGTGGTATAAGACCTCCTACCTGCTCGACCGCAAGCAGAGCCGCAACCAGCGTGCCAAGATGCGTTTCGAGAACTACAAGAACCAGCCCCTGGAGATGAAGTTTGGCAAGAATTTCCAAGGCAAACTGAAGAACTATTACCTGAGTGCCGACCGCCGCAAGGCCAGTGGCGTGAAGGCAGCCATCATCCGCGAGAAGGGCACCAACGGCGAGCGCGAAATGGCCTACTCGCTCTACCTGGCCGGCTTCGACGTGAAGGACGTGATGATGACCGACCTCGTTGCGGGTCGCGAGACGCTGGAGGACGTGAACATGATTGTCTTCTGCGGCGGCTTCTCCAACAGCGACGTGCTGGGCTCGGCCAAGGGCTGGGCCGGAGCCTTCCTCTTCAACCCCAAGGCCAAGGAGGCCCTCGACCGCTTCTATGCCCGCCCCGACACGCTGTCGCTGGGCATCTGCAACGGTTGCCAGTTGATGGTGGAACTCGGGCTAATTCACAATTCACAATTCACAATTCACAATGAGGCTGGCTCACAAACGAGCGACAACGCGCAACCAATTATGAATTATGAATTATGCATTATGAATTCCATCAAGATGCTGCACAACGACAGCCGGAAGTTCGAGTCGGCGTTCGTCAGCCTCAGCATCCCCCGGAACCAGAGCGTCATGCTGGGTTCGCTGGGCGGGCGCAAACTGGGCATCTGGGTGGCGCACGGCGAAGGCAAGTTCTCGCTGCCCGGCCAGGAATCGGACTACAACATCGTGGCCCGCTACAACCATGCCGACTATCCCGCCAACCCCAACGGTTCGGACTACGCCGTGGCCGGCATCTGTTCGGCCGACGGTCGCCATCTGGCCATGATGCCCCACTTGGAGCGCGCCATCTTCCCCTGGCAGTGCGCCTGGTACCCCCGGGAGCGCCGCATGGACGAGGTGACGCCCTGGATAGAGGCCTTCGTGAACGCAAGGCGCTGGTGCGAAGAGAAAATGAGAAAATGAGAGAGCATGTGGGAACTGTTTAGCACCTTCTTCCGCATCGGCCTGTTCACCATTGGTGGCGGCTATGCCATGATTCCGCTCATCGAGGCCAAGGTGGTCGACGAGAAGCAGTGGATAGGTCGCGAGGAACTGCTCGACCTGATAGCCGTTGCGCAGTCGTGTCCGGGCATCTTCGCCATCAACATCGGCATCTTCATCGGCTACAAGTTGCGAGGCAAGCGCGGGGCCTTCGTCACCACGCTGGGCACTGCCCTACCCTCGTTTCTCATCATCCTGGCCATCGCCCTGCTGTTCCGCCAGTTCCAGGACAACATCTACGTCGAGCGCATCTTCCGCGGCATACGACCGGCCGTCGTGGCCCTCATCGCCGCCCCCGTGTTCAAGATGGCCCAGATGGCCAAGATCAACCGCTACAACATCTGGATTCCCGTCGTGGCCACCGTGCTCATCTGGCTCATGGGGTTCAGCCCCATCTATGTGATTCTAATAGCCGGCATCGGAGGCTACCTGTACGGGCAGATAAAAGAAGATAAACTATGATCAGTCTATTTTTCCTTCTCTTCTGGACCTTCTTCCAGATTGGCCTCTTCGGTTTCGGAGGCGGCTACGCCATGATATCGATGATTCAGGGCGAGGTCGTCGGCCACTACCACTGGATGACCACCAGCCAGTTCACCGACATCGTGGCCATCTCGCAAATGACCCCCGGCCCCATCGGCATCAACTCGGCCACCTACGTCGGCTACACCGCCCTCACCAACGCCGGGCACGCCTGGTACTGGGGTGTGCTGGGCAGCGCCGTGGCCACCCTGGCCGTCGTCCTGCCCTCGTTCATCCTGATGATACTCATCAGCCGCTTCCTCATGGCCTACAAGCACCACCCCACGGTGGAGCACGTCTTCTCGGGCCTTCGCCCCGCCGTCGTGGGCCTGCTGGCCGCCGCCTCGCTCTGCCTGATGACGCCCGAGAATTTCTCCACGCCCAGCGCCAACCCCTGGCAGTTCTGGATCAGCGTGGCCCTGTTCCTCTTTGCCTTCGTCAGCACGAAGGTCTACAAGATGAACCCCATACGCGTCATCCTGCTCTGCGGCCTTGCGGGCCTGCTGGTGATGTAAGTTTGGGGAGGTACCCCTTATCTGTTTTTTCGCCGCCGCTTATTCAGTTGGCTGGCAACGGGCCCCATCAGGATGATGCCGCCGGCTATGGCTATCGTCACCTTCAGGGCCGTGAAGCCCGTCGTAGCGGCCTGGCGCAACTGGTCGCCCACCAGGTAGTAGGCCGTCCAGAAGATGCCGCCCCCGGGCACCAGCGGGATGATGCCGCAGATGAGGAACACCGTCGACGGACAGCGGCACACGATGGCCAGCACGCTACTCATGGCGGCCACCGCCAGGGCGGCCAGGAAGGCGGCGGCCACCACGTATTGCACGCCCCCCTGCAGCACCCCGAGGTACACGGCCCAGCCCATCATGCCCGTCAGCCCACAATAGAAGTAGCACCGGCGCGGCGCACCGAAGAGCGCCGAGAAGCCCACCGTGCCGATGAAGGCCGCCGCCAGTTGTATGCTCCAGGCCGAGGCCACGGCGTCGGTCGTCGGCCGGCCCAGTTGCATCAACCCGTCGGACAGGAATCCGTGGAGGATGAAGGCCAGCGCCACGCCCAGGGCTATGCACAGGAAGGCCAGGAAGGCATCCATCAGACGGGTGGCACCGGCGATGTAGTCCTCGTTGCCCAGGTCGCGCATCCCGTTGGTGAAGGGCACGCCCGGGACGAGGGCGATGATGGTGCCGATGATCATGTTGGGCAGGTGCTCGCCGAAGCCCAGCGCCACGGACAGGATGCAGAGCAGTCCGCCCACCAGTCCGCCCATCAGGTTGCTGAAGATGCGTGTCAGCCGGGCGAAGGTCATGAACAGGCCCAGGGGCAGACCGCAGACGAAGGTTGCCGCAGCGTCCGTCAGGCTGCCGCCGAAGAGGATGCTGAACGAGGCCACGCCCAGCGCAATGCCCAGCACGACCTCCCACCAGGGCTTGCCCCCCTGCGAACGGATGGCGCGCAGGCGCGCCTCCAACTGGTCGAGCGGCATCACGGGGGGCCGCACGTCGCGGCTCAACTGGTTCACCTCCACCACACGGCTCAACTGCGTGCCGCGGATGGGGATGAACTCGGCGCGGGCGTACTGCCGACCGGTGGTGATGATGCCGTTGCTCAGGACGAAGAAACTCTCGTCCCGGACGCCGTAGGCCGAGGCTATGTGCTCCATCGTCTCCTCTACGCGGCTGATTTCCGCCCCGTTCTCCAGCAGGATGTGCCCCGCCTCCGTCGCCAGTTGCAGTGCCCTCTCCTGTTCCGCTTGTTCCTTTGTTTCCATTATCGTCCGATTCATTTCCCTACAAAGGTAGCAATTATTTTTCAATATTTAACACTTATGCATGCAAGATTTGATGCAACTTTTCATTATCTTTGTAGACGAGAAAGACAAAAACGACAACAAAACTAAACATGGAGGAATACAATCATGCAAATTAAGAAGTCTTATCTGTTTGCCCTCGGCATCGTGGTGCTGACGGCAATGATGCAGTCGTGCTCGAAAGGAGACGAAGGTGATTATGGTGAGTTCAGCGGTGATGTTGTAGCCGATGGTGACAAAGCCTATACCGATAGTGAATACGGGGAGGCGGGCATAGGCGACGTTGTGCCAGGCGAAGGTGGCGGCGAGCAAGGCGGCAACACGCAGGCCGGTATCGTGACTGCCGGCGAATGGTGCGACCTGACGAACTGGCCGTTTTGGTCGGGCCTGATGCTGGGTCAGGAATACGGTCCGAAGAGCGACTACTGGAAGTTCTACACCAACAACCGCATAGCCCTGCACGTGACGGACAATAGCGGTCAGGCTGTGGCCGGCGTACCGGTGAAACTGGTACGGCAGACGGCCGGCAGTGGAGCGAGCACCCTGTGGGAGGCCGTCACCGACAACCACGGACGAGCCGAATGCTGGGTGGGACTATACCAGAAGGAGAAGCCCGATGCCCAGGCGCTCAGCGTGTACATCGACGGTGAGCGAATGGCACAGGAGCCCGTCATCTGCACGTGGGACTCGCTGCAGCAACAGGCTGTGAACGAATACGTCATCACACCGCAGACGGCCGTAGAACCCAGTGCCGACATCGCCTTCGTGGTGGATGCCACCGGTTCGATGCAGGACGAGATAAACTTCCTGAAGAGCGATCTGGTGGACATCATCGGCAAAGCGGCTTCCGTTCGCCCAGGTACAACGATGCGCACAGCAGCCCTGTTCTATCGCGATGAGGGCGACGAATACCTCACACGCCACTCCGACTTCACTAAAAAACTGTCGGAAACGGCCGATTTTGTCAATAAACAGCGGGCTGACGGCGGTGGTGACTATCCCGAGGCCGTGCATACGGCGCTGGAGAAGATGCTGCAGAACCTGTCGTGGAACAACCGGGCTCGCACCCGCTTGGCTTTCCTCGTTCTGGATGCCCCGGCTCACTACGAGACGGATGTCATCACATCACTACAGGCATCGGTTCGGACCTGCGCCCGTCTGGGCATCCGGCTGATACCCGTGGCTGCCAGTGGCGTGGACAAGAACACCGAGTTCATGCTCCGCTTCTTTGCCATTGCCACCGGAGGTACCTACGTGTTCATCACCAACGACAGCGGCGTAGGACTTGACCACATTGCCGCCAGCGTGGGCGACTACAAGGTGGAGCAACTCAACGACCTCATCATCCGCCTGATAGACCAGTACACGGAATAAGACTGCATTCACTCTACGAAAGGGGCTGTGTCGCACATCGTGATGCAGCCCCATTTCGTATGAATCGGGTGCATCAGTGGCATCGGCAACGATACGAGTAAAATGTTTAGGCCCCGATTTACAATATTTTTGCCTCGCGCACGTTATTATATAGGATATGAGTGGTAAGAGGTAAGAAGTAAAAATACGGACTAAGATGATAGAATACGTACGGGGAACACTGGAGGAACTGACACCGGCCATGGCCGTGGTGGACTGCGGAGGCGTGGGCTACGGCCTGAACATCAGCCTGGGGACTTTCTCGGCCATACAGGGCCGGAAGGAGGTAAAACTGTTTGTCTATGAAGTGATTCGCGAGGATGCCTACATGCTCTGGGGCTTTGCCACGAAGAGCGAGCGTGAACTGTTCCTACAACTGACCAGCGTCAGCGGCATCGGAGCGGCTATGGCCCGGATGATACTATCGGCCTTCACGCCGGCAGAACTGGTGGAGGTCATCAGCACGGGCAACGACCGCGCACTGAAATCGGTGAAGGGCATCGGACCGAAGGCGGCACAACGCGTCATCGTGGACCTGCGGGACAAGATTCTGGGACTGGACATCGCGCCAACCTCGCCGCAGGGCACAACGGCCAGCGTGAACAGCGAGGTGCAGCAGGAGGCCGTGGCCGCACTGACGATGCTGGGCTTCAGCCCGGCTCCGTCGAACAAGGTGGTGGTGAAACTGCTGACGGAAGAGCCCGACCTGCCTGTGGAGCAAATCATTAAGCGGGCACTGAAACTGCTTTGAACATTGAACATTGAAGATTAAAGATTGAAGATTAAAAGATTCATACTGCGGATGTTGCTGGCCATGGTAGTAAATACCGTGGCCATTGGCACGTCTTCGGCCCACCTCGCAACGCTAGGGGCTTTGCCGTCTGATTTTCAATCTTCAATCTTCAATCTTCAAACTCCCAAGGACACCGTGACCCGAAAGAAGCCGCGCTATACGGTGCGCCGGACCACCGTGGAGGAAGAGAAGGACACGAAGAAGAAGGCGGCCGACCTGCGCGACCCCGACAACGTGCAGACGGAGGTGTCGTACGACGAGAAGACGGACACCTACCAGGTGGGCACCACGCTGGGCAGTAATTCGAAGTCAACCTCTGGCAGCAAGCAGACGAGCAAAGGCGCAACGGCAAGCACCAAGAGCAATACATCATCGAGCAGTGGCTCAAAGTCTGGCCTCAACTCACTGTTAAACAAGAACCAAAGCCGCAACGCCACCAGTGTTACCAGCACCGGAACGGCCAGTGGACTGGGATACACCGCCAGCCAGCAATCGCTGCTGGGACTTTCTAACTCCTACCTCAGTGCCCCTCTACTGATGACGCCGGAGGAGTACAAGCAGTGGACGCTGAAGCAGAGCATGTCGCGCTACTTCCGCGACCGCAACGCCGAACTGTTCGAGTCGAAGGGCAAGTCGAAGTTCGACTTCACCGATATGCATTTCGATTTGGGACCTGCCGAGAAGATATTCGGCCCGGGCGGCGTGCAGATAAAGACGCAGGGGTCGGTGGAACTGAAACTGGGCGTAAACACCAAGAAGGTGAACAACCCCTCGCTGGCCGCCAACCGACGGAAGA
This sequence comes from Bacteroidaceae bacterium, assembly GCA_017444005.1. Classification (GTDB taxonomy): domain Bacteria; phylum Bacteroidota; class Bacteroidia; order Bacteroidales; family Bacteroidaceae; genus Physcousia. The sequence goes on from JAFSXQ010000146.1 coordinate 10,123, forward strand.
CAACGGGCTTCGACTTCGACGAGAAGATTAACCTGAGCCTGACCGGTAGTGTGGGCGACAAGATAAAGATGAACCTGAACTACAACACCGACGCCTCGTTCGACTTCGACTCGCAGAGCCTGAAACTGAAGTACGACGGCAAGGAGGACGAAATCATCAAGTTGGTGGAGGCAGGTAACATCTCCATGCCCTCGAACAACAGCCTCATCCCGGGCGTCTCAAGTCTGTTCGGTCTGCGCACCGACGTACAGTTCGGACGCCTGAAGATGCAGACCGTGGTCAGCCAGAAGAAGTCGGCCACGAAGAGTGTGTCCTCGAAGGGCGGTTCCAGCACCAACACCTTCGAGTTCTCGGCCACGAACTACGAGGAGAACCGCCACTTCTTCCTCTCCCACTACTTCCGCGAGCAGTACGACAAGAACATGAAGACCCTGCCCACCATCGCCAGCGGCGTGACCATCACACGTGTGGAAGTGTGGGTAACCAATAAGACTTCGAGTACCGCCAACAACCGAAACATCATTGCCCTGGCCGACCTGGGCGAGAACGAAAACATCGGCAACAAGGCCCTGTGGGGTAGCGGCTCGGTGATGGTGCCCTCGAACAAGGCCAACACGGAGTACCAGACCCTCGTGGGGACGCTGGCCGACGCCCGCGACATCAGCCAGGCCACGCAACTGCTGGACGACTACGGCATGGTGGGCGGCGACGACTACGAGAAACTGCAAAGCGCCAGACTGCTCAGTTCGTCGGAGTACTACCTCAACACGTCGCTGGGCTACATCTCGCTCAACAGCACCCTGCAGACCGACGATGTGCTGGGCATCGCCTTCGAGTACAAATACGGCGGACAGACCTATCAGGTGGGTGAGTTCAGCGCCGACGTCACCGACAACGCCAAGGCCCTGTACGTGAAGATGCTGAAGGCCTCGAGCGGCAGTCCGCAACTGGCCACCTGGCGACTGATGATGAAGAACGTCTACAGCCTGGGGGCAACGAGCGTGACGAAGGAGAAGTTCAAACTGGACATCAAGTACCTGTCCGACTCCAGCGGCGTGTACATCACCTACCTGCCCGAGCAGAAACTGAAGGGCACCACCCTCTTGAAGGCCATGAACCTGGACCGCCTGGACAATAACAACAAGGCGAACTCCAACGGCCAGTTCGACTACGTGGAGGGCTACACCATCAACAAGGGACGCATCTACTTCCCCGTGGCCGAACCCTTCGGCGAGCACCTGCGCCGCTGGATTGGCGACGACCAGACGGCCGACCGCTACTGCTTCCCCGAACTCTACGACAGCACGAAGACCGTGGCCAAGCAGATAGCCGAGCACGACAAGTTCCTGCTGACGGGCCAGTACAAGGGTACGAACGGCAGTCAGATAGACCTGGGGGCAACGAACATCGCCCCGAACTCGGTGGTGGTGACGGCGGGCGGCGTGACGCTAACCGAAAACTCGGACTACACGGTGGACTACAACATGGGCATCGTGACCATCATCAACCAGAGCATCATCGACGCCGGAACGAACATCAGTGCCTCGGTGGAGTCGAACGACAACTACGGCATGCAACGCAAGACGATGCTGGGCGTAAACCTGGACTATGAACTGAACAAGAACTTCACCATCGGCGGTTCGCTGATGTTCCTCAACGAGCAGCCCCTGACCACCAAGGTGAGCATGGGCAGCGAACCACTGAAAAACACGCTGTGGGGCGCCCACATGTCGTGGAAGCGCGAGAGCCAGTGGCTGACGAACATGATTGACAAACTGCCGCTCATCCGGGCCACGCAGCCCAGCCACATCACGTTCAATGCCGAGTTTGCCCAACTGGTGGCCGGACAGAACAAACGCATACAGGGCAGTGCCTCGTACCTCGACGACTTCGAGAACTCGTCGTACAAGGAGTCCATCAGCACCCCGCAATACTGGGTGCAGGCCAGCACACCCTCGATGTTCCCCGAGAGCAAACTGACCAACGACATCCGCTACGGCATGAACCGCGCCCTGCTGGCCTGGTACTACGTAGACCCGCTGTTCACACGCCGCAGCAGCACGCTGACGCCCAGCCACATCAAGAGTGATCTCGACCAACTCTCGAATCACTACGTCCGCGAGGTGTACGAGCGCGAACTTTATCCCCAGAAGGCCCAGAACAGTTACAACTCGGCCACGCCCCTCACCGTACTCAACCTGGCCTACTATCCCCAGGAGCGCGGCGCCTACAACCTCTCCACCGACGTCGGCCCGGACGGTAAACTGCTGAATCCGCGCGAGAAGTGGGGCGGCATGATGCGCAAGATGGACAACACCGACTTCGAGACGATGAACGTCGAATACCTCGAGTTCTGGATGCTCGACCCCTTCATCTACAACCGCGAACAGCCCGGCCAGCACGGAGCCGACTTCTACATCAACCTGGGCGAGGTGTCGGAGGATATCCTGAAGGACGGCAAGAAGTTCTACGAGAGCGGAATGCCCATCGACGGCGACCAGTCGTACTACACCGAGACCACGTGGGGCCGCGTGCCCACAACGACCAGCGTCACCTATGCCTTCAACAACGAAGGCGGAGCGCGCAGGGCACAGGACATCGGACTGAACGGTCTGAGTTCCGAACAAGAACGCGAGTTCGGCGTCTATGCCCAGTACCTGCAGGAGATGCAGGGCAAGGTGAACGCCCAGGTCTTCGACTCCCTCTATGCCGACCCAGCAGGCGATGACTACCACTACTATCGCGGCTCCGACTTCGACCAGGCGCGCAAGTCCATCCTCGACCGCTACAAGCGCATCAACATGCCCGAGGGCAACTCGCCCGACTCGAATAATTCGCCCGAGAGTTACGAGACGGCCTACAAGACCACGCCCGACGTCGAAGACCTGAACGTCGACTACACGCTGAACGAATACGAGAAATACTTCCAGTACCACGTCTCCATCCGTCCCGAGGACCTCGTCGTGGGCCGCAACCACATCGTGGACAAGCGCATCTACACAGCCCCGCTGCGCAACGGCAACAAGGAGGAAGTGAACTGGTACCTGTTCCGCATCCCCCTGAAGGGCTACGAGTCGAAGGTGGGCAACATCTCCGACTTCACCAGCATCCGCTTCATACGCATGTTCCTCACCAACTGCGAAGAGCCCATCATCGTGCGTCTGGCCACACTCGACCTGGTACACGGCGACTGGCGCAGTTACGAACAGGCCCTCTACACCGGCGAAGCACCGGCCGAGAGCGCCACGATGACCGTGAGCACCGTCAGCATCGAGGAGAACGGCAGCAAGCAGCCCGTCAACTACGTCCTGCCACCGGGCATCAAGCGCAACACCGACCCGGGTCAAAGCCAGTTGGTGGAAGAGAACGAGCAGGCCCTGGCGATGGTCGTCGAGAACTTGTCGCCCGGCGATGCCAAAGCCGTCTACAAGAACTGCAACTACGACATGCGCCAGTATCGCCATCTGCAACTCTTCGTCCACGCCAATGCCCTGCTGAACGACGTCACCAACCTGCAGGACGGTGAAACCAGCGTCTTCCTGCGCCTGGGCTCGGACTACAAGAGCAACTTCTACGAGTACGAGGTGCCTCTGGTCATCACGCCCGAAGGCAACTACGACCGCATGTCGGCTTCGGCCTGTCGCGCCGTATGGCCTGCCGAGAATATGATTGACATCGACATGGACGTGCTCACCGACCTCAAGAAGGAGCGCAACAAGCAGAAGAGCCTCGGCCTGATCGGGTTCAACCAACTCTTCTCCAACTACGACGACAACCATCCCAGCAACCGCATCAGCATCATGGGTAATCCCACGCTGGGCGAGGTGAAGACCATCATGATAGGTGTCCGCAACAACGGCCGCACGGTGAAGAGCGTCGAGGTGTGGGCCAACGAGTTGCGCCTGCAGGAGTTCACCAACGACGGAGGCTGGGCAGCACAGGGCAACCTCAACATTCAACTGTCCGACCTGGGCAGCGTGAACGCCACCGGTCACGTGGAGACGGCGGGCTTCGGCGGCATAGAGCAGAGCGTGGCCGACCGCAAGGACGAGGACACCTACAACTACGCCGTCACCACCCAGTTCGAACTGGGCAAACTGTTCCCCGAGAAGGCCAAGGTGAACATCCCCGTATATTATTCGTATAATAGGGAAGTCGTGAAGCCGAAATACAACCCGCTGGACACCGACATGTTGCTCAGCGATGCCCTCGACGCCCTGCAGACGAAGGAGGAGAAGGACTCGCTCCGGTCGCTCACCACCACCAACGAAGTGCAGCGCAACCTGTCGTTCTCGGGCATCAAGGTCAACATCGCCTCCCTCAAGCACCCCATGCCCTACGACCCGGCCAACTTCACCTTCAACTATTCGCGCCGCAGCAACAAGCGCGAGGGCGTGACCACTGTCTACGAACACGACCGTCAGTGGCGTGCCGGCATGAACTACTCGTGGAGCCCCAACTGGAAGGCGTGGGAGCCCTTCAAGCAGATGAAGTCGAAGTCGAAATGGCTCACCCTCGTCAAAGAACAGAACCTCTCCTTTGCGCCCCAGAACATCACCTTCAACACCGACCTCAGCCGTACCTACTACGAACTGCAAGAACGCGACGTGGAGAACCTCGACAACCACGAGGCCATACCCGTAAGTTTCTCGCAGTCGTACCTGTGGAACCGCGAGTTCTCGCTCAAATGGGACCTCTTCAAGGCGCTGCATTTCTCGTTCCAGAGCGGTACGCACGCCGAGGTGGAGGAACCCTACACGCCCGTCAACAAGGACCTCTACCCCGACCAGTACGACGCCTGGAAGGACTCCGTGCGCTACAGCCTGCGCCACTTCGGACGCCCCCTCGACTACAGCCAATCTGCCCAACTCTCCTACCGCCTGCCCATCAACAAGATTCCCGCCTTCGACTGGCTCACGGCCGATGCCACGTACAATGGCAACTATTCGTGGCAGCGCGGAGCCGAACAGGAGGACGGCAGCACACTGGGAAACACCATCAACACACAGCGCACCGTGAACATGAACGGCAAACTGGCGATGGAGACGCTCTACAACCACTCCAACTTCCTGAAGGAGGCCAACAAGCGCTTCACAGCCTCGAAGGCCAAGACCGCATCGAAGAAGAAAGCCGACGAGAAGAAGCGGGAACAGGAAAAGAAGAAAAAGGAAGAGGAGGAGAAGAAACTGGCCCGGCAGAAGGCCGAACAGGAGGCGAAGGAGAAGGGCGTGCCTGTGGACAGCATCCTGGCCAAGCAGCAAGCCAAGACGCCCCAGAAGCAGAGCAATGCCAAGGGCGTGAGCCAGCAGAAGAGCAACCAGAAGCAGAAGGGCTTTGCCCAGGAGGTGCAACTGAAGCCCGACACCAGCGTTACCGTCACGCATAACCAGAAGTCGAAGCGCATCATCGTCACGGCCCGCGACGAAGCCGGGCACGAGTACCGACTGAACTACAAGAAACTGGACGAGAACAAGATAGAAGTGCGCAACCTCGACACCACCAAGGTACGCATCAACGTCGTGGCCAAGCCCAAACTGGAGGACGAGAAGTGGTACACGATGGCACAGGCCGTAGCACGCTTCGCCATGATGGTCAGGAATGTAAGCGTCTCGTACCGCAACACCTACAACCTCACGCTGCCCGGCTTCATGCCCAACGTGGGCGACATGTTCGGACAGAACCGCGACCGCGGTCTCCTGCAACCGGGCCTGAAGTACGCCTTCGGTCTGGTGGGCGACTCGTACATCGACGAGGCTAAGGACCGGGGCTGGCTGCTCTGTGCCGACAGCGTGGCAACGCCTGCCACCTCCAGCACCACGGCCGACCTGCAACTGAAGGCTTCCGTCGAACCCTTCACCGACCTGAAGATAGACCTCTCGATGTCGCACACACGCAACCGCAGCCAGTCGGTACAATATATGTATCAGGGCAACCCCACCACCGAGACGGGGTCGTTCACGATGACCACCATCTCGCTGAAGTCGGCCTTTGGCGGACGCGGCAACGCACGCAACGGCTACCGCTCGAAGACGTTCGAACGCTTCCGCGAGAACCTCAACATCCTGCAACAGCGCGTCGAACAGCGCTACGCAGGGGTACAGTACCCGCAGGGCACCGGCCAGTCGGGCACCTTCAACCCGGAGAACGGCACCGTCAGTCCCTATTCCAGCGACGTCATGATACCTGCCTTCATGGCAGCCTACACAGGTGGCAGTGCCCACAAGACCAGCCTCGACATCTTCCCCTCCATCCTGAAGATGCTACCCAACTGGAACCTCACCTATCGCGGCCTGTCCACCCTACCCTTCTTCCGCGACCACTTCAAGTCGGTCAACATCACCCACGGCTACAAGTCGGTCTACAGCATCGGCTCGTACAACACCTACGCCTCGTGGCTCTCCGCCATGACGGGCAATGACCTGGGCTTCGTGGAGAACACCACCACGGAGACCTACGTGCCCTCGTCGATGTACGACATCTCGACGGTGAGCATCAACGAGTCGTTTGCCCCGCTGGCCGGTGTCAACGTCACGCTCAACAACAGCATGACGCTGAAACTCGAATACCGCACCACGCGCGTCATCAACCTGTCCATGACCTCGGCACAGATCAACGAAACCTCTTCGAAGGACATCGTCTTTGGCTGGGGCTACAAGGTCGACGACTTCAAGTTCAACACCCTGCTCACAGCCTTCAAGAAGAAGGGACAGAAGGACAGCAAAAACAAGAAGGAGGGCGACGACGACAACAAGAAGAACACCAACAACAACTCGCGCCAGCAGCGCGGCAACACCTTTGCCCACTCGCTGAACCTTGCGTTCGACTTCTCGTTCCGCAACCAGGACGCCCTACGGCGCGACATCCAGACGGGCCTCACCGAAGCCACATCGGGCAACAAGGCCATCAAGGCATCCTTCAAGGCCTCGTACGCCATGAGCCGCTACGTCACGCTCAGCCTCTACTACGACCGCCAGCGCAATGCCCCCCTGCTCTCGTCCTCGGCCTACCCCACCATCACACAGGACTTCGGCCTCAGCATGAAGGTGTCGCTGACACGCTAAATAGCAAATAGTAAATTGAATACGGCTTTGCCGCTTAACTCGTTTAAGAAATTGTAAAATTGTAAATTAACAAGATGATTATCGGTATCATTTCAGGAATCATTGCAGGCTTCATCGCTGCAAAACTCACCGACGGTGAGGGTAAGGGTTGCATCGTCGACCTCTTCTTGGGTCTCGTAGGCGGCTGCTTCGGCGGCTGGCTCTTCGAGCAGTTCGGCATCGCTGCCTACAGTTGGGTCGGCCAAATCATCACCGCCGTTGTCGGTGCCTCCATCCTGCTTTGGCTTTGGAATAAACTCAAGTAAAGTCGAAGTCGAACTCCAACTGGACCCATCGGCCATGCGTCGACGGCGGTTCCTCGTCATGGGGGTTGCCCACACCCAGGCCCAACAGGCGGATGGGATGCCGGGCATAGTCTACTTCGGCCAGAATCTGTCGGGCCATCGGCAGCAGCACCTCGGCGTCGGGCTGCAGGATGTAGTCCACCGTATGGCTGCGCGTAATCTGCTGAAAGTCGTGGAACTTCACCTTCAAGGTCAGCGTCTGCCCCTGGAAGCCCGAACGCCGTAGCCGCCCCACCAGGTCGTCGACGATGCGGCGCAGGCGCTCGTCCAGTTCCTCGTCGTCGCTCAGGTCGCGCTCGAAGGTGTGTTCGCAACTGACACTTTTCCGCACCCATTCCGACACCACGGGACGCGGGTCTTCGCCACGGGCAAAACCGTAGAGCACGTGCCCCATCTTGCCGAAGCGCTCGGTCAGGTACGGGAGCGACTTCTGGCGCAAGTCTGCCCCCGTGAAGATGCCCAATCGGTGCATCTGTTCTGCAGTGCGTGGCCCCACACCCCAGAACTTCTCTATCCGCAGTCCGTCGATAAAGCGCTGCGCCCGTGCCGGATGAATGACGGTCAGTCCGTCCGGCTTGCGCTGGTCGCTGGCTATCTTGGCCAGGAACTTGTTGTACGACACGCCCGCCGAGGCCGTCAACTGCAGCCGTTCGCGTATCTTCCGCTTTATCTCCTTCGCTATCTCCACGGCCAGGTCTATGCCGGGTTTGTTCTCCGTCACGTCCAGGAAAGCCTCGTCCAGCGATATGGGTTCGATGAGGTCGGTGTATTCGTGGAAGATATCGTGCATCGCGTGCGACACCTCCTTGTACACCTTGTACCGTCCCTCCACGACCACCAGCCCGGGGCACCTGCGTTTGGCCGTAGCCATGGGCAGCGCCGAGTGTACGCCGTACTTCCGCGCCTCATAACTGGCCGTCGCCACCACTCCGCGCGGCCCGTCGTA
>JAFSXQ010000147.1 GCA_017444005.1 Bacteroidaceae bacterium
CGGCGATGCGCTCCAACTGTTCTATGGAAGGGTTTCCCCTGCCGCAACTGATGCTGTTCAGGTACTGCTTTGTCCAGCCTATCCGGCGGGCCAGTTCCGTCTCGCTCACGTTTTTTTCAGCATGGCTCGTTTCAAGCCGATTTCTGTTGTCTTATTCATAAAAATAACATTTGCATTTACTATTTATTTACGATGGATTTTATTTACAAATTTTCAAGTCCCCTTGAGGATATATTTCCTCATGCCCCGGGTGCCGCAGGCGAAGGTGTAGAGCGGATAGTTGGTGAAGAGCAGTTTGCGCTGGTTGAACGAACGCGTGTGGCCGAGCAGCCCCAGCATGCTGTTGGCCTGGGCCAGCAGTTGGTGCCTCACATCCTCGTTCTGCAGGGCCCTTTCGTCGACGGCCGTCATGGCCCGGGCCCTTTGCCTCATGCGCCGGAGCGTGGAGGACCTGGGGTAGCGCCGATGGGGCTTGATGTGCACCCCCAGGAACGACACGCCCATCTTCACCTCCGTCAGTTTCGTCTTGGCCAGGTTCAGATGCAGGTCCAGGCGGCTTTGCAGATACGCGTCGATGGGGCGGACGAGACCGAGCAGCCAGGCCTTGTCGGTGGCGATGTAGTATGAATCGTCGACGTAGCGACCGTAGTGCCGCACCTTCAGCACGCGTTTCACCCACTGGTCGAAGCCGTTCATGTAGAGGTTCGAGAACATCTGGCTCGTCAGGTTGCCTATGGGCAGGCCCACGCCCTCCGGCGAGAAGCGTAGCGACTTGGAGCGAGGCAGGCTGGCATACAGCCCCTGGGGGTCGCGAATCTCGCAGTTGTCCAGCGGGTTGTAGAGGATCAGTTTCACCAGCAGTTGCTCCACGATGCGGTGCCTGGGCAGTTCCCCGAGCAGGCGGCCCTTCGCGTTGCGCTGCCGGCCGATGCGCACCATCAGTGCCATGGCCATCGTATAGAGCCGCCAGCGGTTGATGTGCATGAAGTAGCCCTGGATGTCGAGTTGCAGGGCCCATGCCTCCCGGGTGTAGTTCCGGGAGCAACTGCGTATGTGGTGCTCCAGGCGGTCTATGCCGTAGCCCGTCCCCTTGCCCTCGCGGCAACTGTAGCAGTCGTCTATCAGTTCGCGCTCCAGCCAGGGGTTCATGTACTCATAGATGTAGTGGTGCACGATGCGATCGCGGAAGTCGGCTGCTATCACCTCCCTCAGCACCGGACTGGTGACCAGGAAGCAGATGCTCGGACGCATGGCATAACTGCCGTCCAGGATGGTGCGGGCCAGTTCGTCCAGTTCCTCCTCCAGGTCCATCGAGCAGCGTATGCAACTGTCGGTGCCGGCCTTGTGCTTGCGCGCCTGCCGGTAGGCGCGGCGCAGGTCAACGATTAGTTGCCGATACAAAGATGCCCCGCACGGGCGGCGGACAGATTCCTCGCGGAACAGGCGGACCGATAAGCCGTTCGTCTGGGCATTCGAGTTCTCGTTCATGTTGCCACTGTTGAAGTTCCAGTTGAAGGCATTGCTACCCGAGGATGGCGTGGCCGACCAGTAGTTGCCGTTCGAGCCAACGTTCGACACTGCCGTACCACTGAAGCCGGTCAGGTAGCCACACGCGTTCAAGAGCAACCGCTGACGCTGTACTGCCCGGAAGACCGCCCCGTCCGCACCACACACAGGAGGGGGGAGCGGAAGGTGGGGCACACACATGGTTAGTCCCGGACAGGACCTCCCCCGTTTTCCCAGGGGGAGAGATAACCCCGGCACCCGTTGTGCCGTGGTGGGTTGCCGAATCTGCCATACGCTCTCGCGCCACGGGACAGCCTGGCGACCGCCCCTACAGGTGTGGCGCGACTCCTGGTACCCTCTCAGCAGCCGCCCGTGGGGGCATCCTTCGTGTTGCATTCATTCTTTTTTCTCGTTTCGTATCTGTACCATGCCGTCAGTTGCTTGCTGATGGTGGCCAGTTGGTGGATGTAGGTGACGCACTGCCAGTCGCGGAGCAGGTGCAATTCGTCCATCGTGCGGTACAGCACCTTGGCCTCGTACGTCCAGTGCAGGGCCTCCATGAGCAGCGCCCCCCGGGGCGTTGTCTTCTTGGCTTCGTAGATGGCAGCCAGCAGGCTCTGCAGCGCAC
>JAFSXQ010000148.1 GCA_017444005.1 Bacteroidaceae bacterium
CTCTTGGCGATGGCAGCCACGTAGGGTTCCAGGATGGAGAAGAACTCATTGAAGTTGTTCAGCGAGTCGCCGTAGAGCGAGCCGGGGAAGGGCATGGCGCCCTCGGGGCAGATGCCGTGGGTCTTCAGCGTGGCCAGCACGTCCTCGGCCGAGCCGCCCTGTGCAAACTGGCAGTCGCCGTGGTAGCGCACCACCTGGATGGCGCGTTCCATGTACGTCTTGTTGGCGACGAACGACTCGCAGAGGTCGAACGTCTTGCCGGTGGCCTTCAGGGCCTCGGCCTCGAAGTACGACAGGGTCGAGTAGTCCCAGCACGTGCCCGAGCGGTTCTGGTCCTTCATCGAGGTGATGGGGTTCTCCTTGATGGTGGTGAATACGGGTTTGTTCGACGGTTTGGTCGCCTCCTTCTTCTTGGCGGCCTGTGCACCCAGGGCAATCATGGCCACGAGCGCGATGGTTAGCAGTTTTTTCATTGTTATTTGTTTTATGAGTTGTTTTTTCTTGTTTTATAGGATGGCCTAGGCCAGCCTAGGATTTCCTAGGACGTCCTAGGTCTTCCTAGGCTATCCTAGGAAATTCTCCACGTCCTCCACCTTGTAGGGGATAATCCGGTCGCCCAGCATGCGGCAACCGTCCTTGGTGATGAGGATGTCGTCCTCCAGGCGGATGCCGCCGAAGTCCTTGTAGGTCTCTATCTTGTCGAAGCAGAGGAAGTCCTTGCAATGGCCTTTCGCGCGCCAGTCGTCGATGAGGGCGGGGATGAAGTAGATGCCCGGTTCGTCGGTCATCACCCAGCCCTCCTGCAGGCGTCGGCCGCAGCGCAGACAGTTGGTGCCGAACTGTTCCAGGTTGGGGCGCACCTCGTCGTCGAAGCCCACGTAGGTCTGGCCCAGGCCTTCCATGTCGTGCACGTCCATGCCCATCATGTGCCCCAGTCCGTGGGGGAAGAACATGGCGTGTGCGCCGGCCCGGACGGCCTCGTCGGTGTCGCCCTTCATCAGGCCCAGTTCCTTCAGCCGCTCCGTCATCAGACGGGCCACGCCGAAGTGTACGTCCCACCACTTCACGCCCGGGGCGGCCAACTGCAGGGCATAGTCGTGGCAGTCCACCACGATTTGGTATATCTCCCGTTGCCGTTGGGTGAATCGCCCGCTGATGGGCGTCGTGCGGGTGTTGTCGGAGCAATAGTTCTCGTTCGTCTCAGCGCCGCAGTCGCACAGCATCAGCCGTCCGGCCTCCAGTGGGCGGGGCGAGGGATAGCCGTGCATAATCTCGCCGTGCATCGACAGGATGCTGGGGAACGACACGATGCAGCCCTTCGAACTGGCAATGCCCGAGATGCGGCCTGCAATCTCCTGTTCCGTCACGCCGGGGGCGCACATGCGCATGGCCGTCGTGTGCATCTCATAGCCGATGGCGCAGGCGCGAACGATTTCGGCCACCTCGGCATCCGACTTCACGGCGCGCTGGTCGATGACGGCCTTGATGAGTTCCACGCTGGCCTGTTCCCGCTGCTGCGAGGGGTGGATGCCCGTGAGGTCCATCAGTTGTATCATCAGGTCGTGGCGGTAGGGGGGCAGGAAGTGCACCCGCCGGCCCTGCTTGCGGGCTTTGTCGACGAGGACGGCCAGTTCCTTCATCGGTGCGCTCTGGTCCACGCCCGTCTGCCGGGCCATGTCGGCCACGCTGTCCACCTGTCCGAACCAGACGATGTCCTCGATGTCGATGTCGTCGCCGATGAGCCATTCCCTGCCTTCGTCGGCATCCAGCACGCCCACCAGCCCTTCGCGGTGCAGCCCGAAGTAGTAGAGGAACGAAGAGTCCTGACGGAACTTGTACCCGTTGGCCGGGTAGTTGACGGGCGAGTCGTTGTTGCCCATGAGCAGGATTATCCCGCTCCCGATGCGCTCGCGCAGCACGCGGCGGCGCTCCATGTAGGTCTGTTTGTCAAATAGCATATTTCGGCAAATTAAACATTATCCGTGCAAAGTTACTAAAAAAGGTGGACAATTCAAAGCATATACCTTATTTTATTTCACGCGACGCGTCGTGCGCGTGCGA
>JAFSXQ010000149.1 GCA_017444005.1 Bacteroidaceae bacterium
CATGCCCAGCGTCACGGTGTTTGCCTCGCCGTCTTCCAGCGTCACCGTCGCCGTGGCCGTCATCAGGTCGCCGTGGCTCTTGCCCTCACGCAGCGCAATGGCCGATGTCGTCAAGGCATCCGAAGCCGAGGGAATCACATAATCCGTCGCCGACGCTCCGCCCACGGCAAAGACCGAGTACGTGCCTTCCGTCAGCGCGATGTTCAGTGTCTGCCCCTCGTCGCCGATGGTCTGCGCCGCCTTGCATTCCTCTCCGGCAAAGACATACACCGTTACGGGATACGCCACCGTCGCCTCTCCGCCGGCAGCCGCGCCTCGCGTCCGCACCTGCAATAAAGAGTTCGTCACTTGCCCGTTCCCGACATCCTCGATGTCGTCCACGAGCGTTTTCTCACACGCCGTCAGCCCCAGCACCGCCAGGACCGACGCAATCAATGATAGTTTGTTCATTGTTGATAAATAAAATTTGATAATCTGGGACTATTCCCATTAAATATATAACGAAAAACAACACGCACAAAAAGGCACGTCTGCGTCCAGCAAGCGAGACACAAACGTGCCGTATATAGCACTCCGCGCCGTAGCACGAAAAAAGCGGTTATTAAGCGGTTTTAGGAGGCAATTATAAAGTTCTCAGACGAACTAAGCAGCAAGGCCATCAGGCGTTCACCCTGTGAATGCTTCTGTCCGGTAATATAATCGCTGAACCTTTTTTTGATTCGCACGGCATTACGTCAGATGAACAGCAACTGCACCAGAATGTAGACGGGCAGTAGGATGACAAGCGAGAACTTAAACATATAGCCGAAGAAGGATGGCATCTTGATACCACTTTCTTCGGCTATACTTTTCACCATAAAGTTGGGGCCGTTGCCGATGTACGTCATCGAACCGAAGAAGACAGCACCCATGCAGATGGCCTTCAGGTACACCTCGCTGATGCCGGCAACAGCCGTACCTACGACGGGGAGCGTAGTGGCTACGGTATGGAACACCATCGCCGTGGGGGCATTGTCCAGGAAGGACGACCAAAGGCCCGTAGCATAGACAAACTGCCACGGCTCACGCGTGGGGAACGGATGCTGTTGTAGGAAACTCAGGGCCGGTGTCATGGTGGCGAAGATACCGCAGAAGACGCAGGCCACCTCCATGATGGGAGTCCATGAGAAACTATTGTCCTTGCGCACCTGCTTCTTCGTGGTCAGCATCGACAGGATGATAATCAGGATGAAGGCCCATTCGCGCAACAGTTTCAGGTACCAGGGAGCATCCTCGGCACCCATCTGCGGGATGTAGGTCTTGTTGATGAACATGGTACTGCCAACGACACAGAGCACCCACACGATGTTGATGAGACCCGTGGCCGTCACCTTCACCTGTTCGCGGTGGTCGGCCGACAGCAGATGCCAGGGTTCCTTCCTATAATAATAGTTATCCACCAGCCAGTAGATGCCCAGCAGCAGGGCGCCCGTGGTGGCCCATTCGGGCAGCATGTTCATGAACCATCCGAAGGGTGCTCCCTTCTGGAACAGCAGGAACAATGGGGGGTCGCCCAGCGGCGTGAGCAGGCCGCCGCAGTTGGCCACGACGGCGATGAAGAACATCACCGTATGGGCCTTGTACTGGCGCTGGCTGATGGTCTGCAACAGCAGGCGCACAAGCAGCATGGCCGCGCCCGTGGTGCCCATGAACGAGGCCAGTACCCAACCCAGGGCCATGATGAGGGTGTTCGTGGTGGGCGTGGCCTTCAGGTCGCCTCGGATGCAGATGCCGCCCGTGGTCACAAACAGGGCCATCAGGAGCAGGATGAAGGGCACGTAGTCGTAAATCATCTGGTGCTCCAGTTCGTGCGACATGCCGTTCAGGCACAGCCACAGGCCGACGGGTACGCCCAGCAGGAGCGATACAAAGAATTTGTGCAGATTACTCTCCCACCATTCGCCCCACTTGGTCAGCGGCAGCACCGCGATGACCAGCAACTGTACGGCAAAGGGTATGAGCATCCATGCGGGAATCATGTGTTCCATAGTCGTTCGTTTTTTAAGTTTTTGCGTTGCAAAGATACGATTAAGCGAGCAAAAAGCCAAATGTATTTGAGATTTTTCGAGCGTGAGTATCTAAGACGAAGGTCAAAGATACGATATTTAATTGAAAGTTGAAAATTGAAAGTTGAAAATTGGAAGTTCATTCTAGAGAAAGCGAACAAGTTCGAGCGGAAAATTGAAAAGTAATTCGTATCTTTGCACCCGTAACTAAGACTATACAACCCATGAAACACATTATTGCCTTTCTATTTCTTGCCTTGACAGGCACAACGGCATGGGCCGAAAACTGGCAGCACCGCCTGCCCGACAACACTTTCATCTCCGTAGTCAGCATTCCCGGTTCGCACGACTCGGCTACGGGCGGTGGCTGGGAAGAAGGCATGGAGGGCATGGGCGACCAGTGGGCCCGGACGCAGGAACTGACCATCGACGAACAGTGGACCTGCGGCGTGCGGGCCTTCGACCTCCGACCCTGCGTCTACGAGGAGTACATGAACCTGAACCACGGCATCATCCCCACACGCCTTCACTTCGAGGACGTCATGCTACAGTTGCGCGACTCACTGGTACAGAACCCGTCGGAGTTCATCATCATACACATGCTTCACGAGAAGGACGGCGACCAGGTGTCGGACGCCTACAACAGCCGCATCGTGCAGTTCCTGAAGAGCGACCCCATCAAGGACTACCTCATCGACTACAAGCGCGGCCTGACCGTGGGCGACATGCGCGGCAAAATACTCCTTCTCAGTCGCGACAAGTATGCCACCACGCCCGTCGGCGGCTTCCTCTTGAACTGGAAAGTGGACAACGTGAACTGGTCGGAACAGACACAAGGAAAGATTCAGGGCAGCAGTGCAGCGACGGTGGGCACACTGTACATGCAGGACTACTCCGACACGCATCGCGACGGCGGCGTGCAGACCAAACTGGACGCCATCAAGCGGATGCTGGACTACAGCACCCGGTACAAGACCCGTACGGCCACCAGCACGCGCTGGATATTCAACTTCGCTTCGGCCTACTCCAAGGTGGAGTCGCTCTTCGGTTACGAAATCAGCCTGAGCGACGGCTATCGCGATAACGCCACCCACACCAACGCCTTCATCGTCGACTACCTCCGCAGCAACCCGGCAGGCCCCACGGGCATCATCATGATGGACTATGCCGGTGTGGACGAGACCAACGGCTATGCCACACAGGGTAAGGCGCTCGTCGAAGCCATCATCGCCAACAACTTCGGTTATCTCGACGATGTCCTGTCCGTCGCCACTCCACAGGTCTCCGGCTCTGTCAGCACTCCAATCTACGACTTGACGGGTCGCTCCATAGCCCGCCCCACCCGTGGCATCTACATCCAAGGCGGGCGGAAGCACATCGTGCGTTAACGCAAACCCGTGACTTGCCGGGTGGGACAGCCGTCGCAACTGTCGCAACCGCAGTTGCACGAACCGCAACCGGGATGGCGCCGCTGGCGACGGACGTAGCGCAGCAGCACGATGCCGAAGACGGCAAGGATGAAGAGCAGCAGAAGAAGACTTTGGATATTCACGATGAGAATTTACGATTAAATTAAACTGCCGACGAGGACGGTGATGTAGGCGCAAAGCCAGGCTATGATGCACTGCATCAGGGCGATGGCTACGGCCCAGCGCATACCCAGTTCGCGCCGGATGGTAGCCATAGCGGCCACGCAGGGCGTGTAGAGCAGGCAGAAGACCAGCAGGGCAAAGATGGTGAGCGGCGAGAAGAGGAGCCTCAGGTCGGCCTGGCCGAACAGGGCGCCCAAGGTGCTGACCACCGTCTCCTTGGCCATGAATCCGCTGACCAGAGCCGTCACGACGCGCCAGTCGGCCAGGCCCAGAGGCTGGAAAATGGGAGCCACGAGACTGGCCGCACGGGCCAGCATGCAGTCGTGCGGGTCTTGCACCATCTGCAGGTGGAAGTTAAACGTCTGCAGAAACCATATCACCATCGAGGCCAGGAAGATGACCGTGAAGGCGCGTTCGAGGAAGTCCTTGGCCTTCTCCCACAGCAGCCGCATGACGTTCTTGGCCAGCGGCAGGCGATAGTTGGGCAGTTCCATGACGAAGGGCACGGCCTCGCCTCGGAACAGCGTGTGCTTCAGGCACAGGGCCACCACGATGCCCACCACGATGCCGATGACGTACAGGCTGGACATGACCAGGGCCGCCCTGCCGGGAAAGAAGGCGGCGGCAAAGAAGGCGTAGATGGGAATCTTGGCCGTGCAGGACATGAAGGGCGTGAGCAGGATGGTCATGCGGCGGTCGCGCTCGCTGGGCAGGGTGCGCGAGGCCATGACGCTGGGCACCGAGCAACCGAAACCGATGAGCAGCGGCACGATGCTGCGGCCCGACAGTCCCAGGCGACGCAGCAGTTTGTCCATGACAAAGGCTATGCGGGCCATGTAGCCCGTGTCCTCCAGCATACTGAGGAAGAAGAACAGACACACGATGAGCGGCAGGAACACCAGCACGGTGCCCACGCCGTTGTAGATGCCGTCGATGACGAGCGAGTGCACGGCGGGGGCGATGTCCCAGTGCGTCAGGGCCTGGTCGGTGACCTCCGTGAACCAGTCCACGGCGGCCTGCATCAGGTCTTGTCCCCACAGGCCCAGAGTGTTGAACGTCAGGTAGAACACTAGTCCCATGATGAGGGCAAAGGAGGGCAGAGCCGTCCAGCGGCCCGTCAGCACGCGGTCGATGCGCTGGCTACGGCGGTGCTCGCGGCTCTCCTGCGGCTTCACCACCGTCTGGCCCACCACACCCTCGATGAAGTGGAAACGCATATCGGCGATGGCCGCCTGGCGGTCCAGTCCGCGTTCCTGCTCCATCTGCAGGACGATGTGCTCCAGCGTCTCGCGCTCGTTCTGGTCCAGGCCCAGGGCCTCAACGACCGTCCTGTCGCCCTCCACCAGTTTGCAGGCCGCGAAGCGCTGCGGCACTCCGGCCCGCTGGCAGTGGTCCTCCGTGAGGTGCATGATGGCGTGCAGCGCGCGGTGCACGGCGCCGCCGTGGTCCTCGGGCGAGCAGAAGTCCTGCCGCTGGGGCCGCTCCTGATAGCGGGCAATGTGCAGGGCGTGCTCCACCAGTTCGTCCACACCCTCGTTCTTCATGGCCGAGATTGGAATGACGGGAATGCCCAGCAACTGCTCCATCTCGTTGATGCGGATGTTGCCGCCGTTGCCCACCAGTTCGTCCATCATATTCAGGGCCAGCACCATAGGCACGCCCACTTCCATCAGTTGCAAGGTCAGGTACAGGTTGCGCTCGATGTTGGTGGCGTCGACGATGTTGATGATGGCCGTCGGGTGTTCGTCCAGGATATAGCGCCGGCTGACCACCTCCTCGCTCGTGTAGGGCGACAGGCTGTAGATGCCGGGCAGGTCGATGACCTGTGCCTCGAGATGGCCCTTGATGGTGCCGTACTTGTGCTCGACGGTCACGCCCGGGAAGTTGCCCACGTGCTGGTTGGCACCGGTCAACTGGTTGAACAGGGTGGTCTTGCCGCAGTTTTGGTTGCCGGCCAGGGCAAAGGTTATCGTCTGCCCGGCAGGCAGCGGTCGTGTGTGTGCCTCCGGCGACTCGTCGTGGAAGTGGCCGCCCTCGCCCAAGCCGGGATGGGGGAGAGTACGGCCCCCCTCAATCCCCCCTTGGGGGGAAGAATGAGTGGTGCGCAGGGTATCTTTCCCCCCAAGGGGGGAGTTGGAGGGGGGCTCTATCTCAATCTCCCTGGCATCGGCCACGCGCAGGGTCAGTTCGTAGCCGTGGATCCGCAGTTCCATGGGGTCGCCCATGGGGGCAAACTTCATCAGCGTCACTTCGGCACCGGGTATCATGCCCATGTCCAGGAAGTGCTGGCGCAGGGCGCCCTCGCCACCCACTTTCAGGATGCGGGCCGTCTGGCCTATTTGCAGTTCGTCAAGTGTCATATTTCCTTATTGTTTTGTACCGGGGTACAAAATTACGGCATTCTCCCCACATTTGCAATACACAAAAGTGAGTATTCTCTTGCCCCTTCTTGCCCCTTCTCACTTCTTTATGTTTCTCGGATGGCAAGTCAGGATTTCCTCCTTCAGGTGCTGCCGGTCGAGGTGGAGATAAATCTCTGTCGTCGAGATGCTTTCGTGCCCCAGCATGGCCTGCACGCCACGCAGGTTGGCACCGCGCTCCAGCAGGTGCGTGGCAAAGGAGTGGCGGAAGGTGTGCGGCGAGATGTTCTTCCCGATGCCGGCCAGTTGGGCATACTGCTTGATGTTGTGGAACACGGTGATGCGGCTCAGGTGGCGACCGCGGGCCGTGACGAAGACGTAGTCCTCCTCGCCGGGCTTCACGTCTAAGTGCTGTCGCACGACGAACCACCGGCGCAGTTCGTCGATGGCCGATGCCGAGATGGGCACCAGGCGGTCCTTGTTGCCCTTGCCGCGGACATGGATGTAGCCCTCCTCCAGGAAGAGGTCGGAGAAGCGCAGACCACACAGTTCCGTCACGCGCAGACCGCAACTGTACAGCGTCTCTACGATGGCGTGGTCGCGCACCCCCTCGTCCTTCGACTGGTCGATGGACTGCAGGATCCCGTCGATTTCATCGAGGCTTAGCACCTCCGGCAGGTACAGTCCGCGACTGGGCGAGGCCAGCAGTTCGGTGGGGTCTTGCTCTATCTCCTTCTCCACATACAGGAAATGGTAGAACGAGCGCACGCCAGCCAGCACGCGGGCGATGGTCTTGTGCGAGACGCCGCTGTCCAGCAGCCCGGCCGCAAAGTGGTCCAGTTCCGCGAGCGTCACCTCGCGGAAGTCAATCTGCTCCCGGTCATAATAGTCAATCAGTTTCTGCAGGTCGCGCAGGTAGGCATCCAGCGTGTTAGCCGAGAAAGCCTTCTCCAGTCGCAGATACTGCCCGTAGCGCCTCATGATGGCCTCCGGGATGACATCGTTTTTTGCCAGTTTCGTCTTCATCGCACTGCAAAGATACGATTAAGCGAGGGAAAACACAAATTTATTTGTAGTTTTCCGTAATCAGACGACCGCGATGCCAACACGCCCCATATCAGGAGGAATGAATTGACGAACAGTTAACTCACTCAAGCAGCCTGCCTATATCCCACCTAAGGAACTCTCCTATGGGAATACCGCCAGAGCCTACTACGAAAGAGTGGACAGGATGGAACTGCTCACCAAACAATGGCAGACCATTATTGCTGGTTCGACGCCCACTTTTAACCTCTATGGCAATAAGTTGCTTGTCGAGCTCTATGACGAAATCCACCTCATCGTCCTTCTCACGCCAAAAGTAGAGTTTGTAGTCGTACTCGTCGGCCTGATTCAGCAGATGCGCTCCAACGGCACTCTCCACCCAGCGCCCCCAAAGATTAGGCGTGGTAAATGCCTTATTGAACGTCATACCACTCTGTACTGAAAAGAGGGCGGTATTGTAAACCATCAATTTTGGCACAGAATTGTATTTGCGTGCATTGTCCGCGACATATTTCTGCAGTCCACATAGCAGTCGCGACTCGTCGAGCGTAGTCAGGTAACCTGCTAACGTCGTCACATTGCCCGCATCCTGCAACTGGCCCAGCATTTTGTTTAGCGACAACTCTTTGCCGGAATAGGCGCAACCCAGTTCAAACAACTGCTTCATCAAGGCCGGCTTATAGACCACCTTCGTCATCAGCACGTCTTTTTCTATAGCAGGAGCCACAATGCTGTCCTTGATGTACCTGCGCCACCGTCGTTCGTCCTTGATATACATTGCACCTCCAGGATAGCCGCCAAAGTAGATGTATTGGTCAGCATCCATATTAAATGCCTCGTGCATCTCTGCATAACTCCAATGTGGCATTCTTATCAGTTCGTACCTGCCAGCCAGCGATTCCGTCAGACCGTCTTTCAGAAGCAGCCTGGATGAGCCGAGGATGACCACTTTCATATTGAGGTCTTTGAACGTATCCTCATCCCACTCTTTCTTGACGGCCTCGATCCAGTTGTCTATCTTGTGTACCTCGTCAATGACGAGCAGGTATTCCTTTGCCCCTGCCACCTTCATGCGCGCACGTGCCGTAGCCCACATTTCACCAATCCAAGCTGTGTTGGTATGGTCTATATTGTCGGCACTGACCAACATA